>JAZDDC010000381.1:0-4999 GCA_036679565.1 Gemmatimonadota bacterium | reverse complement strand
GATGAAATACGCTTCGTCACACGTGTGGCGGACGCGGCAAGCGACGGGCAACCCGCGGCCAAAGTAAAGGATGATCTCAGTCATCTCAGCCCGAAAGAATTAATCGAAGTCCTCGAACGTCAGATGAAAGAAGCTGCGGCGGAATTAGACTATGAACTCGCTGCCCGATTGCGGGATCAGATTTTCGAACTGCAAGCCGCTGGCTCGAAACGACGGACCCGCAGGACCACCGCAAAATCCAGATGAGCATCGATCCCGTTGTGGACCGCAACGTGGTCGATCTTGCGGGTCTGAAACGGTTGGCGGAAACGTTTGTTGCCGCGGCGCAACCGGGAACGGTGGTGTGGCTCTCAGGTGACCTTGGATCTGGCAAAACTGCGTTCGTGAAAGAAGCTGTGCAAGCGGCGGGTGGGAGTGGTGCGTCGAGTCCTACCTATGCGTTTGTAAATGAATACGTGTTGACCACCGGCACAATTTTTCACGTCGATTGTTACCGTATCGTTGACGAAACGGATGCAATGGACCTTGATCTTCATGGGTTGCACAACAACGGCGTGATGTTGTTTATCGAATGGCCTGAGCATGCCGGTGACGCCGCACCAAACCCCGACATCCATCTGCGATTTGCCCATGTCGGAAACGTTGACCTCCGTCTTGTGGAGCGTATCCGATGAGTCTTTGTCTTGCCGTCGATACGGTCACGGCCGTCGGCAGTGTGGCTTTGGCGAGGGGTGACGAGTTAATTGCAGAGCAGACGTTTGGGGATCGTCAGCACGCAAGTCAACTCTTGCCATCCATCATGGCGTGTCTCGAAACGGCCGGTGCCCGCCCCGGACATCTACGAGAAGTGCTCATTGCGGATGGGCCGGGTAGTTTTACCGGAATTCGTATCGGGTTTGCCACCGTAGCGGGGTTTGTCACGGAGTTGTCACCCCGGTTACGTGTCGCATCGTCAATGCTTGCATCCGCCGTTTCACGAGCGCACGATGATGGCGGTGCGGTCATCGCGATGTACGATGCGCTGCGAGGCGATGTTTACGCCGGTTGTTATCGCGTACGCGAATCAGTGATTCACACTGTGTTCCCCCCGCGGATAACAACCGTCGCGGCCCTGCGTGAGGAAGTTACGGACGTGCCGGTTGCCGCCGTGGGAGACGGATCGTTGTCCTACGCATCCGAAGTGGCGGCGTGGATCGGCACTGCGCCATCAAAAGCGCCGACACACGCGCGAACGCTGTTAGGTCTCCGTCGTCTGACAGGCGGGTTGCGAGACATCCATGATCTATCATCGTTCGAGCCGGACTACGGGCGGAAGGCGGAGGCACAGGTACGCTGGGAGCGACAGCATGGACGCCGATTATCAGATTCGATTGGCTCGCACTGAGGACTTGCAGGCCGTCAGTGCCATTGAGCGAGGTGTATTTCCGTCCCCGTGGGATTCGTCGGCGTTCCGTCCGTTTTTAGGTCCACTGTTTTCCGTATGTCACGTTGGCGAATCCATTGTGGGGTACGTCGTCGGTCGGGTGGCGTTTGATGAGGGCGAGGTTTTGAATGTCGCGGTCACACCGCATCGCCGCGGGCTGGGAATCGGTCGGGCCCTGGTGCTCACGGTTATTGAGCGGATGGCCGATAACGGAGCCGTGGTGGTCTACCTCGAAGTGCGTGAGGGGAATGATGTCAAAACCGCGTATCTTTGATTGACAAAAGGACTTAAAGCCTCTATAGTTTTGGCGCGTTGGGGTTCCAATTCGCTAGATTTCGTGGAGGTAGAGTCGTGAGCCGAAGCTTGAATAAGGTGCTCTTGATCGGAAATCTGGGGAACGACCCGGAAGTGCGGAGTACGGCAAGTGGAACCAAGGTTGCTACGCTTTCAGTCGCCACCAGTCGGCAGTGGACTGGCAGTACGGGCGAGAAACAAGAAAAGACCGAGTGGCACCGTGTAGTTCTGTGGAACAACAATCGTGGATCCGGTTTGGCGGATGTTGCCGAACGTTTTTTGAAAAAGGGATCCTCGGTGTACATCGAAGGCCGCATCGAGTACCGCACATGGGAAGATCGGGAGGGTAAGACTCGGTACACGACCGAGGTCGTGGGACGGGAGCTAATCATGCTTTCCGGTCGGGGTGATGGAGGCGCACGAGAAACTGCCAATGCCGTTGCAGGGCAGTCGGCGTCCAATCCACCAAATGCCGACTCGTTTAAGGATTTCCCGGAGGCACTCGATGATGAGGAAGACGATCTTCCGTTTTAACATTTGGCTTTTGGTATCCGGCGCCGCGTTTGTTATCGCGGCGCCCCGCCAAGTAGTCGCTCAAGAAACACCCTTCACCGACGGACAGGTGCATGTTGTTCGCACCGGCGAAACGCTGTGGACGTTGGCCGAATATTATCTCGGTGACCCACTGCTGTGGCCCGAAATCTACCGTATTAATCCCACCGTCGTCGAAGATCCGCATTGGATCTATCCGGGAGAACGGTTGCAGCTGGCTGGTCTCGATTCGATGTTGGTCGCAGGACCCATACCACGGCAGCCGGTCCAAGCGCCAGCGGACTACAGAGGCGGATCGACCATCTTTTCCCGTAACCGTGATGACCGTCCGGTCCGGTCCGCCGCACCCCTGGCCACCGGTCGTATAGTTCGTCGGCACCAATTCTACTCGGCGGGATTTCTTACCGAACAGGAAGAATTACCGTGGGCAGCGTTGCTGGGTGCCACGGATCAGTCCACATATGGGACGTTGACGGAGATGTCCGCGGCCACACTCGGCGAGATCGTGCTGCTCGGGGTTCCGGAAGACGCAAACTATCAAATTGGCGATTCATTACTTGTCGCGCGGTTGATGCCGGAAGTGGATGATTGGGGACACATTGTTTTGCCGACTGGTGTCGCGCAGGTCATCGCCATGGAGGGGCAACGAGTAGCCGCTCGCATCATCCTTCAGTTCTCGCGTGTTGCCGACGGTCAGGTTGCGCTTCCGCTTGAGCCGTTTGTCGATATGTCCGACGTAACGCCGGTGACCGTTGAAGACGGCATGCGAGCGTCCGTGATTGTCACCCGTGATGGCAGTTTGATTCCGACACAACGGGATATTGTTTTCATTGACGTGGGACGGGAAGACGGGGTGGTCATTGGCGATATATTCGAAGTATTACTGCCGCGTGAACTAGGCCAAGAGGATCGTCGTGTCGGGTTGATGCAGATCGTCCATCTGCGTGCCAACTCAGCCTCCGGTTCCATCTTCACCGTCCAGGACCTCGGGATCACAAAAGGGGCACCGGTGCGGCTCGTCCGGAAAATGTCCACCTAGGCACACTTGCCACCTTCCTTACAATCATCTACATACAATTCCGCTAGCCCGTCGGTCCTTTTAGAGACCGTCGGGCTAGATTGGTGTTCACGGCTGCGTCCCCGATCAGAAGGTGCGTGTGGCCCTGAAGGGGTAACGTGTACCCTGAAGGGGTACGTGTACCCTGAAGAGGAAGGTTGGGCGTGAGGGGGTACCGGTGCTCAGAAGAGCACGGGTAGAGTGTAGGACGTATCTGATGTCTTGCGAATAAACGAGGTAAAGAACACGAAGTATGGCTGATCGAGTCTTAGTTACCGGTGGTGCCGGTTTTATCGGATCTCACATTGTCGATCGTTATATCGAAGGCGGTTACGACGTCACGATTCTCGATGATCTCTCCTCGGGACGGCGGCAAAACATCCCGGAGGCTGCGACGTTCGTCGAAGGTTGTGTGACGGATGCAGCAAGTCGAGACCTCATTGCGTCTGGCGAGTTCGCGATTGTGAATCACCACGCCGCACAAATCGATGTGCGGGTATCGGTGAGTGACCCACTCAAGGACCAGCGAATTAACATTGGGGGTCTGATTAACGTGCTCGAAGGAGCACGCATCGGTGGTGTCGGGCGTGTCGTTTTCGCGTCATCGGGAGGCGCGATGTATAAAGACACCGATCAACTCCCGAACTCCGAATCGGCTACCAAGTTACCCCTGTCACCGTACGGCGTCAGCAAGCTGAGTTCGGAGTATTATCTGGCGTGTTACCGACAACTCTTCGGGCTACAGACGATCGCCCTACGATATTCCAACGTATATGGTCCGCGACAAAGCCCGGATGGAGAGGCCGGGGTCGTGTCGATTTTCGGGAATCGTCTCACGGCGCCAGCTCCGATAACGATATTCGGTGATGGGACGCAAACTCGTGACTATGTGTTTGTCAGTGATGTGGCGGCCGCAAATTTTCTTGCAACGACGAGTGAACTGCCCGAACCCGGTGAAATCGATGAGATGGCGTTCAATGTGGGTACCGGCATTGAAACGTCGGTGAACGAATTGGCGCAGGCCCTGCTGGATGTTTCTGGCGTCGAAGTACCCATTCAACACCAGGACGCACGCGCGGGCGAAATTCAACGTAGTTCCGTAGATCCCACGAAATTGCAAACCCGTTGGGGTTGGTCTCCGCAAATGTCGTTAGCGGACGGGTTGAAGATCACGTACGATTGGGTAGCGAGTCAGCAATGATGTTACGCCAAGTTGGTGGTGCGTTGCCGAGTACGCCGTTGGAATTGGTAACATCGGCAAGTGTTCCGACACTCATGATCCTCGGTGTCATCGCCCTCTTCTCCGTGGTCACGGGTTTTCTCCTTGTCATGAAATGGTGGCAGTTCCGACGCGTGCGGCGCGAGGCGGATCGGTTTTTTGGAGAACTCGAGCGCACCGTACGGCTAGAGGACGCGTATCGCGCGGTGATGAAGCTTCCGCAATCACCGTATCGACGCTTGCTTCGGGAGGGCGTCAACTTCTTTTCCGAACTCCGTCCGGGTGCGTTACAGGAGACGGGTGAGGGCCAGACGCAGCATGCACCCTTGGCCCAAACGCAGCTCGACGTGCTGAAGATGATGTTCTCGAAAGAGGTTTCGGCGGAGCGTGACCTCATGGCGCGTTTCATTCCGTGGCTTGCCACCATCGGCTCGGTCAGTCCGCTGTTGGGTTT
>JAZDDC010000380.1:0-12360 GCA_036679565.1 Gemmatimonadota bacterium | reverse complement strand
CCCCGGGCAGGATGGTCTGTCGGCCCAGCGGGAAGGATCACAAAAATCAGTTGGCCGCTAACGTCCACCCCAGTTCCATAGATCCGCGAAAAATCGCGCACTACCGAACGCATCGCCGCGTGTGCGATCCGGGTTGGGTAACGGGGAAGACCGGGTGTCCTGCATCACGCCCTTCTGGACCGGTGATATTAGATTGAAAGCCGTCCGCTTTGGCGACTCAAGTCGGGATCAATTGGACCCGTGCGGCGGCATCAATCGTCGTCTGGAACGTTGCATTGAGTGTCACGCTCGTCACACCAGTCGCCGCATTCATCGCTGCCGCAAACCAAACACCCGAAAAACAAGAAGATGGTTCATGGATGTGGGCGTACGACTTTAACGTTGGTGGGATATCGCATACCGCGCGGTTGGAGGGACGTTTGTCCCGCAGGGAGTTCAATGGCAGGTGTTCCTCACCAAAGACGGCGAGTAAAGCAACTTTCTGTGGTACTCGGGCACATCTGGCCTCCTCGCAACGGAAGGACAATGGAACATCAACCTGCACCCGTCGAGCCCAACGCCATTCCTACAGATCGACTGGACGCGGGATTTCACAACGAATATCGGTGAAATTCGCTACACGAATGTCGTCCCTGCGGCCGCAGAGAACGGTGGGTATATCAATTACGGCCTTGTGGTAAGTTCGACGTTCGACGCGTTCTACGAAATTTCGAACGCGGAAAACGGGAACATGACATCTATTGAATGGAGTCGGTCATCTCGAAACGGAAGAGTCCGAGCCGAACATCTGTATCAGGACACGAATTGGCATTGCTGGAACAGCACACTCGACGACCTTGTCTGTCCTTAGCACACACGCAAACGTTGGTCGAAACACTCGCGCACCGATGGAAAAAAGGCATTCGATACGTTGATGGACAAAGTCGGCCTACGCTTGGCTCCGCCGACTGTTGCATATCGTAAGTCGTTCTACATTGTCATGTTCGCCGCTACCCTATGCATTCATCCGGCTTCACTGCACGCTCAACGCATTTCACAAATCCGGACCAAACCGTCTAGTGCGGGTGGGGCGATCGTAACCGGTTTATTGATGGGTGGACTGGGCTTTGTTGGTGGCGCCCTCGTTGGCGTCGCGGCCGGATGCACAACGAACTCGTCTTGCATCGAGAATGAGGTTTTGGAGGGCGCCTTGGTCGGCGCAATCATCGGCGAGATACTCCTCCTCCCCATCGGCGTGCATATCGGCAACCGGCAAGCGGGTTCCCTAGGCGTAGATCTCGTTGCGTCGCTTCTTGGTGGACTCAGTACTGTAGGGATTGTGTTTGCCACGAATAGCGAAAGTTTGTTCTGGATCGGCGCCATTGGACAGGTCGCGCTGACCGTAACGCTGGAACGGTCCATTGGACGCCGCCGATCTGAAAACATCGGCCTCATTCTGAACCGCACGTCAAATGGCCGGTTCCTGGCTGGTGTTAGGATCCGCCAGTGCGTGATCGGTTGTTAGCCACACTCCGCTAGAAGCTTCTTGGCTTTGCGGATCACGGCCCCCGGCCGGTTTCCACTGCCCGTTTCGAACGTTACGCCTGTGCCGCGTATGGCCCACGCAGTGGTTGCGCCATCCGGTAGCGTCACAACTTCCCGAGTGATGTCATTCACCACGTACGATCGCCCCTTATAGTCGAACACAACTTCGTTGAACGCCACGAGATCGGCCGGGTGCACCCCCAAGGCATCTGCGACACGGTCCAACGTGTGAAAATCGACGCCACTCGTGGTTCCCGACTCAATGCGGGAGATAGTAGACTGAGGCATCCCACATCGTTCCGCGAGCTGGACTTGTGTGAGCCCCTGCTCACGTCGAAGTTCGCGAATCCTGATCTGAACTGGTGACATGCATCAGAATTAACGACTCAGACGTATTGGGACAAGTAGAGCGCATACGCTATAGAACAACTCATGAACGATGGGAGATTAACGATAAACGATCCGCGATTGAGGGAATTTTGGTTTTTCAGATGCAGCCCTTGGGGAAGACCACATCGCAATCGTTAATCGCAAGTCCGTTAATGCGACAGACCGAATATCCGACATCACCATTACATTACAGCCACAACCACGCACTATGATCTAAAAGGAAAAAATGGCTACAGCCGCCCCAAGCACCTCCATCCTCCAAACCCTTGGCATCCAAGACATCAACTACGGTGGGTTCGCTGGCGAGTGGATCGGATCCGGACCCGAACTCGACGTTGTGACACCCGTTGACGGGTCGCGGATTGCGACCGTGCAGCAAGTGACGGAGGAAGAATATGACGGCATCGCCGATCGGGCGCACCAAGCCTTTTTGAAATGGCGAACCGTCCCGGCACCCAAGCGCGGCGAATTGATCCGTCAGCTCGGCAATCGGCTGCGCGAAGTCAAAAGCGAACTTGCCGCGCTTGTCACACTCGAAATGGGGAAGATCCTCGCAGAAGGCGAGGGCGAAGTGCAAGAGATGATCGATATCTGCGACTTTGCCACGGGCTTGTCACGTCAGTTGTACGGTCTCACTATGCCGTCGGAGAGACCCGACCACCGAATGTTCGAGCAATGGCATCCGCTCGGCGTTGTAGGAGTCATCAGTGCATTCAACTTCCCCGTAGCAGTATGGAGTTGGAACGCGGCAATCGCTTCTGTTTGTGGTGACAGCGTGGTGTGGAAGCCGGCATCGAAGACTCCCCTGACCGCCATCGCGTGTACCCGAATCGCCGAACAGGTGTGTCGCGACAATGACGTCGATCCGGCTATCCTCTCGCTCGCGGTCGGCAAGGGTTCCAGCGTGGGCAATCGCCTCCTACATGACACGCGGCTGCCATTGGTATCTGCAACCGGCAGTTGCAACATGGGATATCAAGTTGCGCAAATCGTAGGCAAGCGTCTAGGCAGAACGATATTGGAGCTTGGCGGAAACAACGCGATCGTGGTCACACCGAGCGCCAATTTGGATCTTGCGTTGCGGGCGGTGCTATTCGGCGCCGTGGGTACCGCAGGCCAAAGATGTACAAGCACCCGCCGCATCATCATTCATGAGTCAGTACGAGACACATTCATCGAGCGGTTGCGCACAGCGTATCAGGGCATTCGCATCGGTGACCCACGTCTACCCGAAACAGTCATGGGTCCGCTTGTGACACACAACGCTGTCGAGGATCTCCAAAACGCCGTCAACCGTGTGACAGAGGAAGGTGGGGAAGTCTTGTGGGGTGGCGAGACTTTGGACGGCAGCAATTACCCGGGTGGGCATTACGTTACACCGTGTGTTGCCGCGGCCCGGAACGACTTCGATATCGTACAGGAGGAGACGTTCGCACCAATTCTCTACATCATAGGTTACGGTACAGCCACAGCAACGGCCGCGGACGCGATTGCGCAGATCAAAGAAGCAATCGAGTACCACAACGGCGTACCACAGGGCCTCTCGTCCGCCATCTTCACCGAGAACCTCCGCGAAGCGGAACTGTTCTTGTCGCACCGGGGCAGCGACTGTGGCATTGCCAACGTCAACATCGGCACGAGCGGTGCCGAGATTGGCGGTGCGTTTGGAGGTGAGAAGGAAACCGGTGGAGGTCGGGAATCGGGCTCGGACGCATGGAAAGCTTACATGCGTCGCCAAACGAACACGATGAATTGGAGTACCGATCTTCCGCTTGCACAGGGCATCGAATTTGGCGACTGACCCCGCGGGCCCTCACGGGGGCTCGTTATGTCGTCGAAAGCGAACGTTTCATGCGGCAGTCTGCGACCGGTTGCCGAGTGTTTGGGTCCATATACTCGGGCCCGCATGACGAGCACCTCGGGCTTGAGGATATTCACGGACCAGGACACATTGACGAGGAGGACACGATGACGGATTTTCAATCGACAGCCACGAAGACATGCATCCTTGCGTTCACGTCTGTTGTGTTGGCGTGCAGCGGCGAGCCAGAGCAGCAGTATGATGCGCCGGACACGGTGATGTCCGCAGTCGTAATCGCGTCTCCCGCCGATAGCCAAACGTTCGATGGAAACGTCACCGTTCAGCTAGAAACAAACGGTGTCGAAATCCGACCCGCGGGGATGAACGAGCCGGGCACGGGACATCATCATCTGTTTATCGACCGGGATATCACGGCGGTGGGTGAACCTATCCCGACGGGGGATGGGGTCGTGCATTTGGGCGGGGCACAAACAGAATATATTTTCGAGAACCTTGCGCCCGGCAACCATACCATTGTGGCCGTTCTTGGTGATTACCTACATGTACGGTTACCCGATGTCGCAACGGACACGCTGCACGTGACCATCGCCGGAACGTGACCACCCCGGTCATAAAACGAGCCACACCCCGTAAATCCGGGTTCGCAAAAAGTCACGAACAACGCCAGCGGACGGTGTTTCTCATGGGCGGGCCAGCTACCGCTATCAGAAACCGTCGTCCAACCTTCGCTTGGCGTATTCGATACCGCCTCGCACCGCATCCTCTTTGCTTGCGAACTCATTCATAGGGCCTGAAAGATCGTAGCTGCGGGCCCCCGCCCCCGTCTCCTCCTCAAGCGTGGCCCGCGCAATCCAGTTTCCGTTGACGAGTTGCTTGGCCCTTGGAATGATCGTAAACCGCCCGTGAAGTGTCTTGGCGGAGTCTACGACTTCCTCACCGACAGTTCCGGCGGATTCTGGTTCATCGCCAGGCTTGTTTCGTCGTTTTCCAAACAACATCGCTGGACTCCGGTTGTAGTCTCAACCACCCCGAGGTGGGAGTGAATGTTGACCACACGGACGCCGGTGTGCAAGGAGTTCATCACGTCTCTGCTAGTCCCGGAACGCGGCCAGCGGTGTCACGCCTGTGGCACGGATAGCCGGAATCAGCGCGGCAACTATTGCGACCCCCGCCAAGACGGCGAACACTGCAATCAGTACAACAAGTTCTGCGGGCGCGACATCGTATAAGACAGATCGAATCGCCCGCCTTACCGCCACCGACAAAATGAGCCCAATCCCTACCCCGCTGGCGGTAACGCGTAGACTATCGAGCAATACATGGCGCAACACTGTCATCCGGTCCGCACCCAAGACCTGGCGCAACCCCCACTCCGGCCGGCGACTTGCAACTGTGTACGACATGACGCCATAAACACCGATCATCGCCAAAACAAGTGCAATGCCCGCAAAAACACTCACAAACAGCATGTTGAACCGAGGCGCGGCGAGCGTTCCAGATACCTCTTCACTAATGGTCGCGATTTCGTCCAAGGCGATATTTGGGTTTAGCGACCAAACTCGTTCGCGTATCGCGGGCACCAAATCCAACGGGTTGGTAACGGTGCGTACGAGCAAATAGTTGAATGGGATCACTAGTTGGGCAAACGGCCGGTACAGAACGAGCGCCGGCATTGACGCTGCGGTCGGCCGGATATCACCGACGACACCAACAATCTCAATTTCATCGCCAGTTTCACCATACAATAACTGACCCACAGGATCCATTCCGCCAAAATGTCGGCGTGCGAACGTGTCGTTTATCACGCCCACCGCTCGAGCGTCAACATCGTCAGCAATGGAAAACGCGCGTCCATGCGACAGAGAGACTTTTACCGTGGAAAAGTACGCAGGGGAAACGGAATGAAGATATGGATTCACGGAGGTCGAGCCGTCACCCATGGCAGCCGCCGTACGATACGACAAGCGAAAGCTTGTCGTTTGCAAAGGACTTCGAAAACTCAATGCCGCGGAGACAACACCGGGCAACGAGCGTGTTAACTCCAACGCCCTTGCATACAGTAGACGAGTCTCTTGAGTACTCCCATGATCATCGGCAATCGAGATCGGAACGGCAAGGAGGCTTTCCGTCTCAAACCCCCGATCGAAGCTCAGCAAATTGTAAAAGCTTCCCGCCAGCGTTGCAGCAACGGCGACCAGTACCGTTGATAGGGCCACCTCAGCGGTAACCAGGCCACGGTGTGCGGACACGCCGCGGGACACCCCAAGCGCGCTTCGCGTGCCAACGTTGATCGAACCTGCAGCCAACCGCGACCATCGCCATCCGGGCAAAGCGCTGACCAAAATCCCCGTGATCAATACCGTACCAAACATGACCGCCACAACAAAGCCGTTGAGTGACACCTCGCTTAACCGAGGCGTACTCGCAGGTGCAAGCCGGAGGACAACGGTCAACAATGCCCGACCAACGAATAAACCAACGGTGACGCCGAAAAACGCAAGGACAAGTCCCTCGCTCGCGAGGTGGCGTACCAATCGACCTCTGCTCGCGCCCAACGCCGTCCTGATTGCAAGTTCTGACGCGCGGTGAGAAGTCCGCGTGAGGAAAAGGTTGGCAACGTTTACACAGCCGATGAGCAGGATCAACCCAACACTGGCGAGCAGCAACAACAACGCGGTCCGAACATCACGCACAACGGTAGCACGCAACGGCTGCACCCACGCAGATTGGACTTCGTCCACGTCGGCACCTTCATTCCGCATACCACTCGTGATCAACCGAACGTCGGACGTACTCTGTGCTACGGAAACACCATCCGCCAAACGCGCGACAATGACTAACTCGCGATCATCGTCTTGATAGGCCGCGACCGGAAACGGACGCCACGCTTCGGCATCCTGCGGGTATTCAAAGGTCTCTGGCAAGATACCGATGACCGTGAGCATTTCATCGCGAATCGATACCTGCTCACCGACGATCTGCGGATCCCTACCGTACCGCCGCTGCCAAAGTCCTTGGCTCAACATGACCACACGACCGTCACCTTGAAAATCAGTAGGGTGAAATGTGCGTCCGGCGATTGGAACGGCGCCGAGAACCGCGGGCAGGTCTCCTGTGAGCCGCGCTAAAACGACGGTTTCAGGTGTCGAGTACCCATCCAACATACGACTAGGCACCATTGAATACGCGGCCAATCCGGAGAAGGAACGATTTCGCTGGCCTATCCCCGTTACCTCAGCAAACGTGGATCGTTTGAAACGTTCGACGCCCAGCGTATCGGTGCTCCAAACGCGGATGAGCCGGCCCGACTCGGGGAACGGAAGCGGTTGGAACAGCACACCGTCCACGATGCTGAAAACCGCGGCGTTGACACCGACCGCCAACCCAAACGTCGCGATCACGACCGCAGCGAAACCAGGATTCCGACGCATGGCGCGCAGACCCCAACGGGTGTCCTGCCTAACCGTCACGAGCAACGTGCGCAACTTCGATAATGTTGAGGCATGCGTACGGCCATATGTTCGCCGAAAACGAAAGGCCAATCCGTTTACGGTCACATCACGCAATGCCCGCACCCACATCCGAACCGCAACAGCTTGTTCGCCGGCTTCTCGTTTCGCAATCCAGCTGCACCGAAACACGTCGAACAGCTCTTGATCGAATCGCTCTCTCGTTGCACGCGGATAAATCCGCAGCAAAAGCATGTACACACGCCGAGCCCAGCTCGGTGGGTAGGACCCACCCATCAGGCCGTCCTCGGCTTGCGTATCACACCATCGGCGCGGGCCGAATCGACCAACGAAGCCATTCGCTCAGTTTCTGCGACGTAAGCCGCACGGCCATCTTCGGTGAGGCGGTAATAACGCCTGCGTCCATCCTCCGGTTCTTTGGTCGTCGGCGACGTTGTAACGCCCTCGACCAAACCATCCTCCAACAACCGCGCAATCAGGCGATAGAGTGTGCCCGGATCTAAATCCAATCGATTCTGTGATCTCACACCGATATCCCGTTTGATCGCGTACCCGTGCTTGCTCCCGTCGGCCAGGGCCGCAAGGATGTGGTAGACCACGGGCTTTAAAGGAAGCGACGAAGCCAACACTCGCTTGGGGGTCATCATGGTCCTTTTTTGTGCAAAACGCCTATAGGCATAATGCCTATTTTGTGAACCAAAGACAAGCGAGAAGTCTTCCAACAGGCCGCAACTGGTTGTTAGTATTGGAGGAGGGAATCTGGTGCGAGCTTCCAACGGCACCGGATTTGCCCTTCCCAGATATTTTGCGTTTCTTCGTTTAGATCGTTGAAGTGCAAAAACGCATTCCCCAACCAACTCAGAAACGATAGTTCATGGATATTGCTGTCATCGGTACAGGATACGTCGGTTTGGTTACAGGAACCTGCTTCGCAGACGTCGGTCACCGCGTCACGTGCGTCGATATAGACCCCAAGAAGGTAGAGATCCTCAACTCAGGTCAAATACCGATCTACGAACCGGGGTTACAGGAAGTCGTGTCCCGAAACGCAGCCGTTGGTCGTCTGCGTTTTACCACGGAGTACGAAGATGCCATCCCCGGGGCGGACGCATGCTTCATTGCCGTCGGCACCCCACAGGACAACGACGGCACGGCAGATACGACCGCGGTCTTAGCAGCGGCGGAGATGATTGCCGCAACGATGGACGGTTTCCTCGTTGTAATTGGCAAGTCCACGGTCCCGGTCGGAACCGCCCGGCGGGTCCGCGATGCCATTCTTGCCAAGACTTCACACTCATGCGAAGTGGTTTCGAATCCCGAGTTTCTGAAAGAGGGCACAGCGCTCCACGACTTCACACGGCCAGACCGCGTCGTTGTAGGCATCGACGAGCGTAGCGACGGCAACAAACAAGCTCGATCGTTGATGGAATCGCTATATCTGCCGTTCGTCCCCGACGCCGCTCGGATCGTCTTTATGAATCTCGAGTCCGCCGAACTCACGAAGTATGCCGCCAACACGATGTTGGCTACACGTATCTCGCTCGTAAACGAACTTGCCAATGTGTGTGATCTCGTGGGTGGGAACATAAAAGACGTGAGCCGAGGAATTGGGTTGGACCCGCGAATTGGGCCACAGTTCTTGTATGCCGGCATCGGTTACGGCGGGTCATGTTTTCCGAAAGATGTTCGCGCAGTCGTGCGGATAGCAGAAGACGCGGGTTACCAATTCGAGATTGCCAAGGCAGTCGATGTCGTGAACGAACGCCAAAAGACTAGGCTGGCGGAATTGGTGATTGCGCATCACGACAACGACGTGTCAGGAAAAACGTTCGCCGTTTGGGGATTGGCGTTCAAACCGGATACCGACGACATCCGCGAGGCTCCATCTTTGACCATCATTCGTCGTTTAGTTGAAGCGGGCGCGCATGTTCGTGTATTCGACCCCGAAGCCATGGACACGTTCAAATACGCAATCACCGGTACGGAACAGAGATCTGGTTGGGATCGCAACCTGGTCGAGCGTGTAGAGTTCGCATCAAACCGCACACAAGCGCTCATCAACGCGGATGCCTTGTTACTCCTCACCGAGTGGCGAACGTTCAGAAATCCGGGCTGGGAAGAGGTTCACTCGCTGTTGAAAAAGCCGGTCGTGTTCGATGGGCGTAACATATACGCAAAATCGCAACTTCCTGACCTGGGCTTTTCCTATTTTGGCATCGGACTTGGCGCCACGACCGCCAAAACGTCGAAACAAGAGGGAGAGGAGAACCTCCTCTCCCCCCACACAGGCGATATGACAACCTAACGGTCAAGCAACCCGAGTTCTCTTGTCGCTCGCACGAGGCCAACGAATTCAGAACGGTAACCGTGATCGTCCGCGCCCCGCGATTCCTGCGCCAGTGCAAGCACACCGTCCAAGGTCATCCCACCCACGAACTCTGAATTTCGAAGCAGCATACCAAAGCCCGCCACTGCTGATGCGAACATAAAGTCTGCCGAAGGTAGTGCGTCTGCCACGACGATGGGTTGTTCGATCAATCGGCTGCGAACACCCGTTGGAGATTTGTAACGCAGTTTCACGAACCCCAGTTCACCCACGTTGCCTGGCGGCCGAATCGCACCGCTACTTTGGTACCGCAGTGAATCCACACCGCGGATCGCAACGTCACTCTCGACACCAACGAGAATGATTTCGTAAAGTGCCGTTACCGAATGACCGGCCCCCAACTCGCCAGCGTCTTTTTTGTCGTCGTTAAAATCTTCGGCGGCCATCAGTCGATTCTCGTAACCAACTAGCCGATAAGCCTGTACGTTTGTCGGGTTGAACTCGACTTGGATCTTCACATCCTTGGCAATCGTCAGCAGCGTACCACCCGCTTCATGCACCAATACCTTGCGGGCCTCCATCAAGTTGTCGATGTAGGCAAAATTCCCGTTGCCGTGATCTGCAATCTGCTCCATCTTGGAATCTTGCAGGTTCCCCGTTCCGAAACCGAGGACGGTTAAAAACGTACCCTGCTCGCGCTTCTCCTCAATCAGACGGATCATCTCGGAGTCGCTCGATGCCCCGATATTGAAATCACCGTCGGTCGCAAGAATGACACGGTTGTTTCCCTCCTGGAGATGATTGTCGCGTGCAACACGGTATGCGAGTTGAATACCTGCACCACCTGCAGTGGAACCACCCGCTTCGAGCCTATCGATGGCTTCAAGCATCCGGGCCTTGTGAGCGCCCGAGGTCGATGGCAAGACCAGTCCCGCCGCACCGGCGTACACCACGATGGCAACCCGATCCTGTGGCCGGAGTTCGTTGACTAACATGCGGAACGAGGACTTCAGGAGAGGCAGCTTGTTCGGCGAGTTCATTGACCCGGACACATCGAGTAAAAACACGAGGTTGTTCGGCGGCAGATCCTCGAAGTCCACCTGGCGCCCTTGCACACCGATCCTCACAAGGCGGTGCATAGAATTCCACGGTGCCGCCGCAACTTCAGTCGTCACTGAAAACGGTAAGTTTCGATTCGGCGCAGGGTAACTGTAAGGAAAGTAGTTGATCAACTCCTCGACACGCACCGCGTCTATCGGTGGCCGCTGACCAGCGTTGATGAACCGGCGGACATTGCTGTAAGAGGCTCGGTCTACATCAATAGAGAAAGTCGAAAGCGGATTGGCAGAAACCGACTGGAAAACGTTCTCGGCGATGTGAGCATAGGACTCGCGATCGTGGCTTGGATCCGCTCGGGGGCCGCCAAGATTCCGCATTTGTCCCAATCTACGGTCGGCGAGACCGCTGGCGACAGAACGCAGGGGTGCAGATTCAGCTGCAGAAAAGTCCCGCCGTCGTTTCAACTGCTCGCCTTCCACGACCATCTCATCCATCGAAACGATGGCTGTCGTTAGCGAAAAATCTACGGTGAGCACCGAGTCCGACACGGACACGGTTTGTGTTGCGGTAACGTATCCAATCAACCGCGCCCGTACAGTAACTTGGCTGAGCGCCGCAACTGTCCCGGCGATGCGTAGTTCGTAACCACCGGTGGCGCCCGTATGAGCTACACGCGTTCCAACGGTGATGATAACGCCTGAGATGCCGGCGCCGGATACGGCATCGGTGACTCGTCCCTGAAGCAATACATCCTGATAGGAATCGCGCGGCATGAAAGGCAACCAACCAACGGTCGTGAGTGCCACGATGAGTGCGAGTCGCATTCGTCCTCCTGGGTGATAGATGACTCACCCATAGAGACGTCGCAGCCATGGGAACTCGCACAACGAGATTTTACGGCGGTTTCACGCGGGGTTTTCTAGCGTGGCGGCCCGGTCAACGTGTATTCCCTCGGGCCCTGCACTCCAAGCAAATGCTCGACAAAGTAATCCCACATTCGCCGGATTACATACGGTTCGACAGCATAACCGTGGTTTCTGTTCGGCAGGACCATGAGGTCAAAGTCCTTGTTCTGTCGAATCAATTCCTGCATTACAAGCCATGTGAGATTGGGATGTACGTTGTCATCCAATGTCCCGTACGACAACAGAAGATGACCTTCGAGGTTGCCGGCCAACGATTGGTTTGCCTGATTGTCATAATTGTCGGTATCCGTGATGGTGTCCCGAACCAGTAAACCTTGATATCGTTCAGCCCACGCGTGAAGATAGCCGCGATTGTCGTGATTCCCTGCGCTAGATACCGCGACTTTGAAGAAATCCGGGTACCGCAAGATTGCGTCGGTCGAAGCAAAGCCACCACCTGAGTGACCGAAGATCCCAACACGATCCAAATCCATTTGTGGATAACGACCCGCAAGTTCCTTCAATGCGGAGATGTGATCGGGAATTCCATTGTCTCCCATATTCCCGTAGTATCCGTCGTGGAACGCCTTGGACCGAATCGGTGTCCCCAGCGCATCGACTGTAAAGACGATAAACCCAAGCTCCGGCAACGAGTGCTGCCCCGCCCATCCGCCTAACGAGAAATTCCGAAATCCAATGGGCCCGACCTGCGGTCCGGGATACACGTAGTCAATGATGGGGTACTTTTTTGCCGGATCGAAGTTGGTGGGGAAATAGAGATAGCCATACACATTGGTGAGGCCATCGCGCGCCTTGGCGGCGAACGGTGTGGGCGGATTCCACCCAGTAGCCAACAACCTCGAG
>JAZDDC010000038.1:0-3060 GCA_036679565.1 Gemmatimonadota bacterium | reverse complement strand
ACTGCGCCGGATGAGCGCCTCGTTAATTCCTGTGGCCCCGGCGAGGGCAGATTCCACGGTCGGGACAAATGCTGTTTTGGCTTCTGGCATATACGGTTGGAACACGACGATCCCAAATTCACCGAGTAGCTCCGCCATGGTACCCGCGAACGCGGTGGCGAAATCACGTTCCGACACATAATGCGTGGCGAATTTTTCGAGCTGAGCATCTCGAAATTCCGTGTCCGGACTAAGAGCACGCACACGGTCAAAAACCTTTACGATGTCTTGACCGAGCTTTTCTCGGTAAAGGGGCACTGCGGACGCGTCATCAGGTCGTGAACGTAATTCAATCCGTTCGACTTCATTCGTATTGGAAATTAAATGAAGATGATTTGACTCGGCGAAGTCGTGATCGTCGCCGGCAACCCAAAACACCGGCACCACGTGTTTGTTTAGGGCCTCACTGCATCGCTCCGCTAGTGCTGCAGTCGCCAGCGCCTTGTGGATCGTCATGACAGGCCCGGAAAGAAGACCGGGTTGCTGGCCGGTGGTGACGCAGAGTGCGTCTCCCGACAACAGCTTGTCCAAGTTGTTTCGTGCCCGGCCAAATGCCAAAAAAGCGGGCTCCAGGCCTTTGGCCAGACGAACACCCCGGTCTCGAACACCATTCAACGACGCGTTACCATGCAACAAAGTGGATTCGATTCTCCAGCTCACGATTTCCTCGCAAAAAGAATGGCGCGTGGGGAGTCAAGAACTAAAGGTCCGCCGCTGTAGTCACCAAAACGCTCTACGACCGTTAGTCCCGCGGCGTGCATCATATCCGTCAACTCTTGTGCGGAGAACAAACGGACACGCTCGACATGTTCGACGCCATCATCCAACATCCGCATATCCTTTTGCACATACGCGCCGTCGTCAATCAACCGTCTCTGAATATCGACGACTCTACCGTTCACCTTCATTTTTTCACTTGCCACCAACCCGGCCCGCACTTGATCGGCATTGAGAAAATCCATTACGAACCAGCCACCATCTACGAGAAGTGCCGAGGCACACTTCACAACCTGACGGTGCTCATCGTCGTTCTGAAAATAGCCAAAACTCGTGAATAGATTCACGATGACGTCGAAGGCCTCAGGACGAAACGGCAAAGTTCGCATGTCGGCGCGAACGAGATCTCGTATGGGTGGTGTGCCATATCGCGCTTTCTTCAAAAGCACCGCCGACAAATCCACACCGGTTACGTTGGCTCCCAGCTCATGTATCTGAACGGCGTGCCGGCCCTGCCCGCACGCAAGATCCAGGACACGGGCTCCGGGCAACTGCACCGTTGCGGAAATCAATGCTAAGATCCGCCTGGCATCCTCAACGTCGCGGTGGGGATATAACTCCAAGTAGGCATCACCAAACCAATCGGCAAACCACTCCGTCACATCAATCACCCTTGTGGTAAGGCTCACCCTTCAGAATGGTAAACCCGCGGTAAATCTGTTCGAGCAAAAGTAAACGTGCCATCTCGTGCGGCAATGTCATGTGGGACAATCGTATCAAGTCTGTACACATTTCGCTGACCGCGCTGTGTACACCATACGCTCCGCCAATCACGAACGCCGTGTCTCGCGCATTTTCTTGCCAAGCACTCACAAGCCCTGAAAATTCCTTGCTCGATATGCTCCGTCCCGTTCGTGTGAGCAACACACGCACCGGTTTGGGTTTGAGCACACTGACAAGTTTGTCTCGCTCGCCATCCAGCGTAAGACGCCTATTCCGCGTCGTGCCGGACACATCTGTCACTTCATGAATTTGGAGTTTGGCGTAACGCCGGATGCGTTTTTCGTAGTCGTCACACGCGGACCGCAGATCGGCGTTGCGAAGCCGACCCACCGCGACCACGTGAAAGATCATTACGCATACATCCCACGTATTCGATGGACGGCAGCGACCCGTTCGATAGCGAGCATATAGGCCGCCGTTCGCATATTGACCGAGTGACGTTCGGCAACCGCGACAACATCGGCAAAGGCACGTTCGATGTTAGCATGTAAACGCTCCACAACCGTTTGCTCATCCCAATACCAACCACTTCGATTTTGGACCCACTCGAAATAGCTGACCGTTACTCCGCCGGCATTGGCCAGAATATCCGGCACCACGAACACGTCGTTTTCATCAAGGATACGGTCCGCGTTGGCCGATGTCGGACCGTTGGCGCCCTCACAGATAATCTTTGCTTTGATTTTACGTGCGTTTTTTGAAGTGATGGCGTTTTCGACGGCGGCCGGCAGCAGGACATCTACTTCCAACTCGAGCAATTCCTCGTTGGTGAGAGCATCTCCGCCGGGGTACCCCGACAAATACCGATGCTCTTGTGTCCATTGAATTGCATCCTCGATGTAGATCCCGTTGGCATTGAACACGCCACCTGATGCATCGGAAACGGCTACCACCGTGAGTCCGTCTTGCTCCAAAAGCTTGGCCGCTACCGAACCGACGTTACCAAATCCCTGCACCGCTACCTTTGAACCACGTCGTGGCAAGCCTCGGTGACGGAGCGCCTCGCGTGTCGAGATCAAACAACCGCGACCTGTCGCTTCGCGCCGGCCCGGAGATCCTCCGATCTCGATCGGTTTGCCGGTGACCACGCCACCAATCGCGCTCTGTTTGTGCATGGCGTATGTATCGAAAATCCATCCCATGATGCGTTCGTTGGTGTTCACATCAGGTGCTGGGATATCGACCTCGGGGCCGAGCGACTCAATCAACGAGGCCGTGTAACGTCGTGTCAGGCGCTCGAGTTCGCGATCGCTCAGAGCGGCGGGATCGCAGACGACACCGCCCTTGGATCCGCCGAAAGGCACATTAACCACCGCGCACTTCCACGTCATCCATGCCGCCAACGCTTTGACCTCGTCCAACGTGACATTGAGGTCAAACCGGATGCCACCCTTACACGGTCCGCGAGCTTTGTTGTGAAGAACCCGATAACCGGTGAACACTTCAACATTTCCGTCATCCCGTTGAATCGGTACGGAAACGATGATCTGCTTGTCCGGCTGACGGAGGACCCGGTAAATA
>JAZDDC010000379.1:0-5761 GCA_036679565.1 Gemmatimonadota bacterium | reverse complement strand
GAACTCCGTTGGTATGATGCGGAGGGGCAGTTCCTCCGGCGGGCCGGTGGTGAGGGTAGTGGTCCAGGTGAGTTCCGGTCATTGGGAGGGGTGGCGAGTCGTGGCTCCGATTCGGTGATCGTGTGGGACCGTCGTAACCAGCAACTGTCCGTATTTACGGAGGAGGGAGAATTCGTTGGATCGTTCCCGATTCGCGTGCCCGGTCAGGTCTACGGGGTATTTGGAGATGGGACCTTACTGCTGGGGCAGCCCGCGAGCCTAGGTGATGGTTTTATGCGACAAGAAATCATCCTCAGACGGTTTCACGCGTCAACCGGTGAGGCCGACTCGCTGGGGACGTACGTGGGGGATGAGCAGATCGTGGAGACGCAACCGCGCGGACAAGGGTTTATGGTACGAATCCAACAACCGCCATTTTTTCGATCGGGCGAGTTCGTCGTACGGGGACAAATGTATTTGGTCTCCGATCAAGCGCAGTATGAGGTTCGCGTATTTCGCAACGACGGGACGCTTACGTCGGTCGTGCGTGTTGTCCGGCCGGATGCGCCTGTGAGGTCTGAGGATGTGGCTGCTTTTCAGCAGCGAGTCCTCGACGGCGCTGACGGATCGGCCCTGCCCGCGCTGCGGCGCCAATTCGCTGAATCGAAGTATCCGGAGGTTTTTCCCGCCCATGGGGTGATGGTGGTAGATGCGTTGGGGAATTTGTGGGTTCAGGAGTATCCGAAACCGGGGGCATCCACAGTGGAGTGGTTGGTATTCGGTGCAGACTTTCGTTTGTTGGGTCCCGTGACATTGCCTCTGGCGTTGGAGGTGTATGCGATTGGGGATGACTACGTGTTGGGCAAATGGCGTGACGAGTTAGACGTCGAGCACGTGGGTACCTACGAACTTTTGAAACCGTAGGTGCGGATTAACAAGTCCATGCAGACTGCTGGGGCGCGTACGTTTTCAAAGGAAGCACTTCGTCTGTGTGCGTGGACGCATCGCGTAACGTTTTGTCTTCGTCGTGTATCTTAGAGGGCGCCCGCAGCTGATGGACGACAGTGTTAGGCAGCAATCACAGAACATTCTTGACATGCCAGGTGGCGTGTTGTATAGTGCCATATGGCTCTGAAAGATCGTGTGCGCCGTTCCCGCCCGGCGTCAAAGGATGTGACGAAGCTCCGCGACCACTTCCAACAAGGCACACTGACCCCGCACTACTATGTGGGTCTCCTCGGGCTGCGGAGTTTCGACACGATGACCTTGGTGGATCGCATTCAGGAAGGCCTGTCGTACGCGGCGCTCGAGCGATTTCAGAACAACGTGGCGCTCTCCAGTGCCGACGTGAGTGCCCTGCTCCAAATCCCGGCTCGTACCCTGAGTCGCCGGAAGGACGGCGGGCGCCTGATGCCGGATGAATCGGATCGCCTGGTCCGTGCCGCCCGCGTGTTCGGCAAAGCGTTTGAACTATTTGAAGGTGATTTGGAGGGGGCACGTACCTGGTTGTTCGCTGCGAACCGTGCGTTAGGGGGCGCGGCCCCGGTGGCGTTAGCCGCCACTGATGTGGGGACACGGGAGGTCGAGGATCTCATCGATCGGCTTGAGCACGGTGTTGTGACGTAGGTGATCACGGCCTGGCGGATGTTGAAGGCGAAACACCAGGATCATGCGTTTGATGGGGAAGGCGCACGCCTGGTCGGCGGTCGGTGGAACAACCGTGGCGTGCCGATGGTGTATTGCGCCGCGCACGTTTCGTTGGCGGCATTGGAAGGGCTAACGTATCTACAAGCGATTGGGCCACTCGGCGCGTATACTGTCGTCGGGGTGCATTTTTCGGAGGAGTTGGTTGACGAAGTCCGCCTGACGGATTTGCCGGAGGATTGGGCGAGTTCTCCGGCTCCTTCCTCGCTTCGCGCCTTGGGTGATGATTGGGCAACGAGTTTGCGCTCGCTGGTTCTCCGAGTCCCCAGTGTCGTCGTGCCCAAGGAAGTGAATTACTTGTTGAACCCCGTGCACCCTGATTTTGGAATGATTGACATTGGCCCGGCGGAGCAGTTTGTGTTTGACGCGCGGCTCCTCGATAATGAGTCCTGCGGGCTGTGATTGAACACAAAACACTCAGTCGTCTGATCGCCTCGTTGCCATCCAAGTCAGTTCAAGCACCACGAGCTATGGGAGTCATTTGGGTATCCTCTCTTGCCCATCGGACTTTTACGGGAAATATTTGTGCTACTACGCACTGCCGGGGGTCGCCATGGACGGCGAATGGAAGGAAGTTTTTGCGGGCCGCAGAAGCAATGCCGCCCGACAGATGGTCGCGCCATTGTTACGGTGCGCAGCCGTGGTCCTTACAATCACAAGCTTTCCCGGGATGTCGGCCCTCGGGGGACAGGAAGTTCCATGTGACGCCGCTCTCTTGGATAGAGCTCGCACCGGGCCTTACGGGTATACCCAGCGCCAAGACCGGTGCGAGGGACTTTATGTCCGGGAAGTGGCGGGTACTGCCCTGTTCATGGCGTCGTTCACCGCGGTGTTCGAGGACTTCAACTCTGATGCACCGGAGGCAATTCAAATCAGTTGGCCCTCCGCGGACAATAACACTTCATTGCCGAATGACTCGCTCCGCATCCTAGCTAGGGGAATCAAACGCGATCTTTACTACCAAATGGACACAAGGCGAGCACGAAATAGCAACGCGTACATCTGGCCCGCAGATCTCTTATCTGCGTTGCAAATCAAGAAGTCCGACGTTGGAGTTGTAGCATGGGCCGAGCATTCGATCGGCGAGGTGACAAGAGCGCTCTATGTGCCTTTACACCTGAGACAAACCGGCCTCGACAGCGCAACAGGATATGAGGTCATCGTTTTTCCAACGGTCCGGTTAGAAGAGGTATACATCACAATCAGTCGTGTCGGCTCTGACGGTTATGCGACGGAGCGTCTGATGGCAGAAGAGCCACTCAACTACGGATACTACCCGGCCGAGAGACCAGTCCGGATCGCAATCGGCAATCTGAATTCGGTCGGTGTTTACGAATTGCAAATTGCCGCAAAGTCTATTCGTGGTGACATGATCAGTTTGGATCCGGTCTGGATTTACTACGGTGATACAAACCCATCCGACGGTCCATTCGGCTTCGCAATCGACGGAGCATCATGTGCACCTTCGTCTCACCCCATCTGGGCTAGGGATGAGCGACGTATTCATTAGTTATGCACGGGAAGATCAGGACCACGCGAGCCGACTTGCCAACGCATTAGAGCGTTCCGGTTGGACGACGTGGTGGGACCGGTCCATCCTCGCAGGCGAATCGTTCGACTCTGCAATTCGTGAAGCATTGTCCGGGGCCAAATGCGTAGTGGTTCTTTGGTCCGAGCATTCGGTTGCGTCCGATTGGGTCTTGGACGAAGCATCTCATGCAAAAGAACGTGGCGTCCTGGTACCCATCCGAATCAGCAACGTCGACCTGCCGCTCGGCTTTGGCCGCCTTCACACCGCTTCGCTCGACTCGTGGACAGGCGACGAATCGAAACCGGCATTTCGCCGCGTGGCGAAAGCCGTTGCAGCTGCAATAACCGGCGACGACGTGGACGCCGCCCGAAAAAGCCTACGCCGACGGTTGAGCAGTTCCCTGCATATCCCAGCGTTGCCAGGCGCGTTCGGGCGTTTGAAACAATTTTTCAGGGCAAGTCGGCTACGCCTTGCGCTCGCCGGCGTTGCCATGGCAATCGTGGGCGGCATTTTCGTCGGGACACGACAGATTGGCCGGGCGCGGGTAGACCTCGCACTTCACGTGACACAATTCGGTTTTGTATCGCCAAGAGACCAACCTCTCACGGAACGCATGCAGCTGAGAGAGCTGGGCGTGTCGGGTTTGAGTTCAGTTCATCTACCGGATGCCGCCGGTAAACCTGGGCGTGTGTATCAGACGGAGGTCTTGCTTCTGCGTGTTGGTTCCACCGGTGGAGACCTTGCCCTCGACCCGCTCGTAATGAAACCAACCACGCGGGCAGTAATGGGGTCATCCGATATGGATGGTGGTTATCGTTTGTCCTTCTTCCCGCCCACACCTCGCGTCGGCATATCCGTCTCCGGGCTTGTACGAGTCGTCATACCTGGCAAAACAAACGAAGACCTGGTGTTCACTGGCGATCGCGTCGTCCTGAACGCCGAAGCAGGCGTGATCGATGTTGAGTTCGTAACGGTAGGCGAGCAAAACAGTTTTCCCACCGTCGTCCGTGCAACTAATCTCGATCTCGTTCGCATTGATCAGTACATCGAACCCGGTGAAGCCAACGTCGTGTCAGAGGCATCGACAGTGCAATCTGGCAGCATCCGTTACCGGGATCTGGATGGCCCACCGCTTGAGATTCGACCCGCCGACCAACTCAGATTTGCGGTATCAGAGGGAGAGATTCGAGATTTAAATTTCGGCGGCGAATATATCGACTTGGTTTTTCGAGGGAGTGTGTCCGGCATGCGCGTTGGACCCACCGAGGAACCCAGCAATCTCATGCCCACTCGTTGGCAACAGCTCATTGGACGAGCACCCAGGGTCCGTTGACGATTCGTTTTTTGGAGAAAGACATGGATGCACGACGCGCTGGCATTGGGTCTCTTCGGTCACTGATCGCTTTGGTTTTCGCCGTGGCAAGTTCGAACGGTGGTGCGGCTCAAGTCGCGACTAATGTACCCACCGATGCAAAGGAGCTTGTAATTCAAGTCACGAGTTTCTTCGGCAACGCCACAGACATGGGTGCCGCAATTTTCTTTGCTGTCGATTCTGAGAATGCCTACTTTGCCACAGCACGTCACGTCGTGCAGCGTGGCAGCCGGACAGCAGATTCGATTAATCTCGTTTTTTGGTCAACTGAGATCGAAACCGGAAGTCCCGGCGTCTCGTTCCGCGGCACCGTACTGCGGGCAGATTCCATCCTCGACCTCGCCGTCGTCGGCGCACGCACAAATCTCGCGGCCGAGTATTGGAACAGGAGTTCGTTTACCCGATTAGGGAGCGTCGAACAACTCGAGATCAATGGAGCGGTAAGTCCCGTGGGTTGCCCGCAGGGAGACTGTTGGGGTGCACCCGCGGCCGGAGCGGACCGCATCATGACAATCAACGCGCTCGAAATCCAGTTTTCTTCCTTCTTTGTTGGACCGGGCAGTTCTGGTGGCGCGTTATTCAACGCCGAGTGGGAAGTCATTGGTATGGTCGTGCAAGATCAACCGCCTCGCGCTGTTGCACTACCCATTCACTTGATTGCCGAACGATTGCGAACTTGGGGTTATCCCCTGCGGTTGAGATCACCGACCGTGCCACGGTTGGGCTACGAAACTGAAATCGGCATTTCGCTGCTCGCGCCAACCAACTCAATAGGCAACGCCATTGTTAGGGGTCGATCACCCAGCGGCCGGGTCACTCTGAGCCATCGTATTCGCTCTGCGGTGAGCTGGCATCTTGGAGCCCTTCGCCTTGCGCCGGAGAATCTAAATATTACGGCCGGAACCGCCGGCTTGGGTCTTTACGTAAAGGCAGGGCGTTTTGCACTACACCCATTTGTGGAGGCCGCTTTCGGCCGCATCGAAGCTCAATTCGACATCGGCGGTTATCGAGAGACCCCCACCGGCACATACGTCCCGGTCTTTAATCAAACGAGCGTCGATCGACTTGGCGGAGGAGTAGGTACCTCGTTGGAGGTAAACATACTGCCGCGTACGATCTTACAGCTGACCGTTGGCTATTGGGGATTTCCCACTCCAATGATGAACGGCCTCAAC
>JAZDDC010000378.1:0-2775 GCA_036679565.1 Gemmatimonadota bacterium | reverse complement strand
AAACTCACCGAGCCCGAAAAATCAGTAGCGGTGACGGTTCCCGTGGTCATGGTGGAACCGCCCTGTTCGACGGTTGCGCTGGACGGACTTACCGAGATCGCGATGGAAGGTGTTGGATCGGGATCTGTCCCGTTCCCATCGGATCCGCATCCTGCCACGAAGAACACAGCGGTAGTTACAAAGAGGCGCGCGGATATCCGCCGAGTGAGATTCACGTTGGTTAACATTTTGTCTGTCCAGATTTTGAAATCGTGGTTATATCGCAGTATTGGGGCGATTCCGTGAGAAACGCCGAACCGGTCCCAGGGCGGGAGAAGGTAGCAGCGCGTTTTGGATGTGTCCAGAAAACGCTATTGGCGCCGAGCACCGAACAACCCCAAGCCAGGTTTTGACGACGCCCAACTGTATCGGGTGGTCGTGGATTGCCCGAAAGCATAGTGTAAGTACGTAAACCGTGAGCCGGTTAGCGTATCTCCATTCTGGCCCCTTCCTCGGCGACCATCGCATTCCACTTTCGCTCGCCTAGCGTGTGGGCAAAAGCCTCGGAAGCCTTGGGCTCACCGTGAACCAAATACGTGTTCTTTGGTGGCCGCTCAAGTGCACTGGCCCACCGCAGCAGTTCGCTGCGATCCGCATGAGCTGACAACCCGTTGATCTTATCAATACGGGCCCTGACCGGTACGTCTTTACCGTGAATGCGAACGTCCTTAGCACCTTCTAACAACTTACGACCGCGAGTACCGTACGCCTGGAAACCGCACAACAGAACGGTGGCTCGTTCCTCCGGCAACCATCGTTTCAAGTGATGTAAAATGCGCCCTCCGGTTGCCATGCCACTTGCTGAGATCACGACAAACGGCCCGCTGAGCGTCGCAATTTTCTTCGATGCTTCTACCGACCGGGCAATGGTGAACTGTTTGGACTTCAGTGGGTTCTTACCGTCGTTCTTCAGCTGCTTCATATCGATGTCGTGATCTTCAGGATGGTCCCGATAGATCCGGGTGACATCGATGGCCATGGGACTATCGATGTACACGGGGAGAACGGGAATCCGTCCGTCGTTCTCGAGTAACCGAATACGCCACACAATCTCTTGTGTTCGTCCCACCGCAAACGCCGGAATGATGACCGGACCGCCACGCTCGGCCGCCTGGCGAATGATGCGCGCGAGACCTTCTTCAGGATCCGGCGGATGATCACGATTGCCGTACGTGGATTCCAGAATGAGCACGTCCGCTTTCTTAGGCAAAACCGGATCTCGTAGAATCGGTCTGTCCCATCGGCCCAAATCGCCCGAGAATACCACACGTCTTGGTTTTTTGCCGTGCAACTTCACATCGACCGACGCCGAACCAAGAATGTGCCCGGTATGTCTGAACTTCACCTCAAACTCGGGCGCGGCTTGGAAGGATTTACGATACGGGCGTGGCTCCAACAAACGCAGCGCAGCTTCCGCGTCTTCCATTGTATAGAGAGGCAAAGCGGGTTTGTGCTTGGAAAATCCATGACGATTGGCCCGCTCGGCCTGTTCTTCTTGCAGGTACGAGCAGGTCCGCCGTGCCGGAAGTGCAGTACACCGGGCCGTCAAAACCGTGGCGAACCGCGAGCGGGAGGTGCCCGGTGTGGTCGATATGCGCGTGGCTCAGGACGATGGCGTCCAGTTTCTTGGGGTTGAACGGCAGCGGCGCCCAATTCCGTTGACGTAGGGCTTTGTGACCTTGGAACATGCCGCAGTCCAACATGACCTGACGACCGGCGTGACGAAGGAGATGTTTCGAACCGGTAACGGTGCCGGCCGCGCCGAGGAACTGGACGGAGGATTTGCTTGCCATGGCTCTCAGAGTGTCGGTGGGGGAGGGAAGATAAACGCATCAGCCAGTCCTCGCGAATACGTTTACGCTGTTGGCCGGGCCTGCATTTTTCGCACGTCAAATTTCTTCGCGGACGCGATCATCTTATCGATGGTGGATTCGAACTCGCCAGTCGCGCCCCGTTTGAAATGAAGCGGATTAATACGACCGACGATGAAGTTCTTGAGATACGGGCTGTCGAAACCGTGCGTCTTCAGTTCGGCAACCGCTTCATTGACCGCATCCTCGAGTTCGATGACACGAGCAGCGCGCTCCGTTCTGATCGCCAAGGCCTCCGGGAGCGGCTTGGAAAGAAAACGATCAATCTTTTTCAAGATGCTATGGAACGGACTGCCCGCAAAGCGCCCCTTCTGCTGGTAACACAAACCCAGCGTCAAAAGCGGCGCCTCTTCGAACTCGGCAGAAAAGTCTCTTTCTTTGGCTCGCGGATCCATGTCGGACAGCGCCTGAGACATCCTGATGGCTTCCAATGAACGTTCTCTCAAGTTGTGTGCCTTTTCTGTGTTCAAAGAAAGTATTCGGTAGGCCAATGCTTCCTCCGGGGCAACAAGAGCCACGATAGATCGTGCGCCCAACGTTTTCAATGCGGCCAATCGATGATGCCCGTTGGGTGTCCAATACAAACCTGCCGATCTGACCGCGATGATTGGGTCCATGAACCGGTCAAGCGAGTCAATTGCGTCGGCCAGTCGCTCGACATGGGTTTCAGAAAGATCCCTTTGAAACGGCGTGGGTTCGATTTTGTCAGTGGGTAACCCCGCCATCACTTGCCAGTGCCCGCCGAGTGGGTCTCGGTAGACACCGATTATGGAACCACCATCATCTTCAATCTCGCCGACGAGCGTTTCGACGGATGCTGGCGGCGTTCCCGACGTCAGACGATTTGCGTACAGGCCGCGCGAAC
>JAZDDC010000377.1:0-2024 GCA_036679565.1 Gemmatimonadota bacterium | reverse complement strand
GGTTCACAAAAAACCAAAGGGAAACCGGAACCCATGAGCACGGAGACAAAGTTTGAAGATGGCAACTTGATCGTTACGCGTGTGTATGACGCGCCGCGAGACGCCGTGTTTGATGCATGGTTCGAGACAAGCAAGGTCCAGCAGTGGTGGGGCTGCGCTGAATGTACGTCAGTCCGTTCGGAGATCGAGCCCAAGGTCGGCGGTCAATACAATCACCATATGACGATCGAGGGAGCCGGTGAAGTACCCGGCTTCGCCACACTCACGGAGTACGATCCGCCCTCACGCCTGGCCTTCACGTCCGCCGCACCGGACGACCGCGACTCCAACATGATCGTCTCGGTGGACTTCACCGAGGTAGACGGCGGAACGCTGGTGCGACTCGTGCACGCTGGCATCCCCAACATCCGAGTCGATGGCAACGTCGAGTTACTTGAGATCATACGCAGCGGATGGACGGCGGCGTTCGGCAAACTCGGGGCGTTTCTTGGGGCCGCATCACCGGCCTGACAGCAATGGTCGCCCGCGACTTGGCTTACTAAATCGAACGACTGATGGCTCTGGTGTTCAAGCCACCCAACAGGTGTGCGCGATCAACCCGTTCGATGGCGGTGCCATGCCTCCAACAACTCCCGTTCCCGATCCCGACTCAATCCCGCTCGAGGATTCGCGCGCACCTCCGCCGACCGTGTCTTATACCATTCAATCGTATCGTGCGCGGTGATCGCAAGCGGCCGAAATGTGAGACCTTCATTCAACGCCCGGTCGATGCCTACGAACATCAAGGCGTCCCCGGGGATCCACGATGGTAAATCCCCCCAAGGGCGAACCTCTTGTTCCGAGAGAAAACTCTCCGGCACCCACGTAAACGTTACGGGAGCGGACGTGGCGGCTCGCACCCCGTACAGCATCTGCGTGTTGTGGGGCCCGTGGCATTGAACACGCCGGTCGTACCGTCCTCCGCAAGACGTACGATGAACTCGGTCAGGTCGCGCTGATCAATGATCTGGTTGGCGTGTTCCGGATTCCCCGGCGCTAGTACCTCGCCCCCCTCATCGATTCGAACGGGCCAATACGTGAATCGGTCCGTGCGGTCACCGGGTCCCACGATGAGTCCGGGCCGTACAACCGTTGCTCGATCAGGGAACACCGCCCGCACCGTGTTTTCGGCAAGCGCCTTCGTAAGCCCAAAGTGTGCGTCGTCACCATCGTTCCAATCGTCGGGCGGTGTGAACCGCTCCGAATCTTCATCGATCAATGGCTCCCACAGCACGCGGTCGGCAGAGTCGTATGCCCCCGAGCTATCAGTCGTAAAAGCAGAGATAGACGACACGTAGATGTAATGCTGCGCCGAGTGCCTCAATAGCTCCGTGCTGCGTTGGACCCAGCGATAATCATTGGCGTTGTTATCCAGAACGATGTCCCACGTTCGCCCTTCCAACGCACTCAAATTGTCGTTGCGGTCGCCGACCAGTCGCTCCACGGATTCTGGCAGATCAATTTCGCGCCGGCCTCGGGTGAAGATGCTCACCTGGTGGCCCCGTTCCACTGCGTAACGAACCATGTGGGGGCCGATAAAACCCGTACCGCCGAGTATCAACAATCGCTTGGACGCCTGCGACCGAGGGTTGATGTCTGGCCTGTCTCGCACAGACGCGGCCTGCGCTGAGTTCAATTTCAGCGCGAAGCCTGCACTAGCGAGGCCGGTGGCGGTTAGGAAATCGCGACGGGTTGGTGACATTGATGCGGTACCTGGTAAAGGGTCCTAAAAGATAGTCGTGTTTCTCTCATGAATGGAGCACCACGCAACGCATAGGCAAAACCGATCGGCCCGGCCAACCGGTGCCCGCAAAACGCTCCGAAAGCAATACGATCAGCAGGAATAGGTGGCAAAGGACGAGCGCCGTCGGCTCAAACGGTGCCCGTTCGCGCATTCCAATCTCGGCGTTCGGTGTAAAAAAGATGGTATAGGTGGCCCTGTCGCTCGAAGCGTCGTGAGTGGCTGTGAATGCGCCCCGCCAGGC
>JAZDDC010000376.1:0-17322 GCA_036679565.1 Gemmatimonadota bacterium | reverse complement strand
CCGATGAACTCGACGGATCGGGAGGCGCCGAACTGGCGGTGCAACTGGGCGCCGTGAGTGCCGATCATCTCGCGGCTATTTCGCCAGCTGGCATAGATGCGTTGGGCAACGCCGATACCGTGGCCGTGTTACTGCCCGGTACGATGATGTTTCTGGGAAGACCCGGGCATGCACCCGCCCGACAACTCATTGACGGTGGCGCGGCGGTGGCCCTGGCCACGGACTTCAACCCGGGGAGTTCTCCGGGCATGAGTCTACCCCTCATGACCACTATGGGGGTGAGTCAGCTCCGAATGTTACCGTCCGAGGCGGTAATTGCGATTACGGTCAACGGAGCCGCGGCTGTTGGCGAAGCCGGCCGCATCGGTCAGATCTCGCCGGGTTTCAGGGCCGATTTGGTACTCGTTGCAATCCGCGATTGGCGCGAACTTTCTTATTGGTTTGGTGTCAATTTGGTGTCACGGGTCTGGCTTGCCGGTGTGCCTTGTCCCTTGGCCCAGGCACCCCTAAATTATTGATTTTACCGGCTTTGCGGCTACCCTGTCTTTTTTCATGACGATCAAACCGGCTTTCCGAGCCAGCCGATCAGAGGTTCATTCTGAAAGTCGATAAGCTCAAAAATAAGGCCCGAAAGCTCGAACTTAAAGATCAGCCCAGTAAGGCGATTGATGTGTACCTCGAAATCATCAAGGGACTCGAGGGTACGGCCGAACTTGAGGAAGAACTCGGGCTCTATAACAAGGTGGGTGACCTTTATCTCAAGGTCGGTAACGTCAATAGCGCTGTCGGGATGTACGAAAGTGCTGTAAACCGTTACAAAAATGCGGGTTACCCTAACAACGCGATCGCGTTGTGCAAAAAAATTCTCCGCAGCGCCCCGGGGCGACATCACGTCTACTTAACCCTGGCCCAGCTCATGGCGCAGCGGGGTTTCATCGGCGAGGCAAAAAAGAACTTTGTGGAGTATGCCCAACGCATGTCGGACGCGGGCCGGCTTGATGAAGCCTTTGGCGCACTCAAATCGTTCGCGGACATTACCCCCGGCAATGAGGACCTGCGGTTGATGCTGGCTGAACAGCTCCGGGCGGCGGCACGGGATGACGAAGCTCGCGAACAGATTGACAAGTTGATCGCAGACAGCGAGGAAGAAGCGGGTTCGAAGCGAGCAAGTGAGATCCTGGAGCGGAAGAGGCGAAACGAAAGGCCTCTGACACTGGTTCGAGCGAAGTCGATGCGCTCGACATAGAACACACGTCGTTGGTTGCCGAACCGGAACCGACGGCGGAGACCCAAGGTATCGAAGGGCTCGAACAAGAATCCGAATTCGATGCAAGCGCCGTCGAAGACGTTCCCAAGATGAACGTCGAAGGAGCCACCGAGGATGAGTCCGTGGGTGAAGTCGAAGCTGAGGACGTTTCCTTTCTGAGTTTGGACACCGCAGATCAAATGGTCCGTCCCACCGGGGAACAGGACATCCCGGACCTGGATCTTCAAGAAGCTGTGTCCGATGACTCCGATTCGAACGAGGAGTTCATCATCCGCACTTCCACCGAGGATATACGTCTCGGTCGCCCGGAAGATTCTTTCGGGTCGCTCCCGGTCTTGGAGGTTGATTCACACGCCGAACCCTCTTTGGAACCGCAACCGGCTGATACGGCGCCCGTGGTCATCGATCGTGTTGCCGAGTTGGAAGCGCGTGTCGCAGCGGACGCTGAAGATGCACAGCTGCGCCGTGAATTTGCCGAGGCACTGATCGAGAGCGGCGATCGACAGCGTGGTTTGGACGAACTGGATGTTGCCCTGCAACGGTTCGAAGTCCTGAAAGATTGGGTGCACGCGGTGGCCGTCACCGAAGAGGTTCTGCAGCTCGAACCCAACAGCCTTACTCACCATCAAAAGCGAGTAGAGTACGCCTACAGACTTGGCGAGAAGCAGCAGCTGGTTCAGGCATACCTCGACCTCGGAAATGCATTTTTCCGATCGGGATCGGTGGAACGCGCCCAAGCAATCTATGAACGCGTTTTGGAACACGACGCGAACAATGTACAGGCGAGTGACGCCTTGGCAAATCTGACACCAGCCGAGGTGCCGCCCGTAATCGAACCTGTCCAACCGGCGGTTCCTGAGAGTCGTAAGAGTGACGCCTACGTCGACCTCGGCGAATTCATTATGGGCGAGGCTTCCGAACGTGACACCCGGATGCGTGTGGAACACAGTGTCCCGACAGGTGACGAGCAACAAGATTTTGCCGACATGTTGCAACAGTTCAAAAGGGGTATCGAAGAGAATCTGGACGACGAAGATTCTCAAGCGCACTACGATCTTGGCGTGGCGTTCAAAGAGATGGGGTTACTCGATGAAGCGATTGGGGAATTCCAAAAGGCGTTGCGGGGTACGGACACACGGTTGCAGTCGGCGGAAATGCTCGGTTTGTGTTTCATCGAAAACGAGCAATACGAAGTGGCCGCCACGGTATTACGTCGTGCCATCGAAATTGCTTCGAGGACCGAGCAGGACAAGATCAATGTTTTGTATTGGCTCGGTCGCTGTGAGGAAAAGAAGTCGCGATTGCCGGAAGCGCTTACCTACTACCGCCGCGTCTTGGCGGTCGATATCCATTTCCAGGACGTTGGCCAACGTATCAGCTCGCTGAAATCTTCAGGGAGTTGAGCGTGACGTCTCAGATTGCACCCGTAGATCTCGCCACCATTCAACGACCGGTCCACGAACATCTCGATAACGTGTTCGAGGAGTTACGGCGTATTATCGTTTCAGAGTTTGCATTTATTGCAGAAGTCAACGCGCATCTCCTGCGTATGAGAGGAAAATTTTTTCGGCCCACGCTGGTGCTCCTGGCGTCGAAGGCGACTGACAATGTCACACCGTCTGACGTCACGTTGTCCGCCGTCGTGGAACTCATTCATCTTGCCACCCTTGTTCACGACGACTCCGTGGACCACTCCGTGCTGCGCCGCGGTGAACCAACGATCAATGCGTTGTTCAGCCACCAAGTTGCGGTAATCATGGGGGACTACTTGTACTCGCGCGCGATTATCGAGTTAGTGGAGTTGGATGACCCGGTACCGCTGAAGGTGATGAGTCGAGTGACGAATGAGATGACGGTTGGGGAAATGCGGGAGCTTCAGGCGTACGACACACTGGAGTACTCCGAAGCGGACTATCATGAATTGATTCGTTGTAAAACCGCATCGTTGATGGCGGGTGCCTGTGACATTGGGGCTCGTCGAGCACCCGTTCACGTGCGTGATGCGCTGCGTCGGTATGGGTTGCGATTGGGTATGGCGTTCCAGGTCGCCGACGATGTATTGGATTATACGGAGACCGAGTCTGTCACCGGGAAGCCGTCCGGTTTAGATTTGAAGGAGCATAAGGTGACGCTGCCGCTCATCGCCGCGGTCCCGCGGATGAATGCTTCGGAGCGAAAAATAGTTGGACGGCTCATGGCCGATCCCACCCCCAGTGATGGACAGGTCAACGAAGTCATTGATCTCGTGCGGTCACATGGTGGTGTAGAGGCAGCCCGTGCACATGCGCTCGAGCTCGCGGCGGAGGCGGAGGCCGAACTCGACACATTAGAGGATTCCCCTGCACGAGATGCGCTACGCGATTGTCTTACCTACGTCGTCGAAAGACGGAGTTAAGGAGATATGGCTCTCGGACCGAGAAAACCCAGCTATTACGTCGGCGTTTTGGCCCTGGGGTTTGTGTTCGGCGGGTTCCTGTCGGCAATCCTTGACCGATTCTTACCACAAGGCCCTGCCAAGGAGTTTTTTACTTGGACGGTGACCCCTTCCATGGGGCCGATTCATATTAACTTACTCGTTATGGATTTCACGGTCGGCCCGGTAGGGGTGCATGTCTCGCTCCTGGGACTTGTTGGCGTTATCCTCGCCTACCTGCTGGCACGATCACTGTTTTAGGGGGCAGCATGTTACCCAACCTAGGTACACCAGAAATCATTATTATTCTTTTTGTCGTTTTACTGGTATTCGGCGCCAAGAGGCTGCCGGATATGGGCGCCGCCATGGGCAAGGGCATTCGAGAGTTCAAAAAGAATATTACGGAAGTCAAAGACAGTCTTGAACGTGGGGCCGAAGAAGAAAAGCCGGCTGCTCGTCAGATCGATGCGCCAGCTGCTTCCTCCGGGGATCCAAAAAAATTGAGCGAATAGCAAACGCTATTCGCTCCCTTCCTGATTTAGAACCCCAACGGATTGTTATTGATCGGTACGGGACTGTTGGCCAGTTGCTCTTCTAACGCCCGTTGCGCTCGGTCAATATCCCGCCGTCGGTCAATTACGTTCGCGTTATCCCGCAACGACAACAAAAACATACTGACGCGGTTTTGCCGGGCCGCCTGAAGCACCGTTTCTCGTTGCCCAAGTAACTGTTCGAGAAAGGCCGAACTATCCGCGATGATCTTCGACGCTGGTTCGACTAAAAAGATTGCGTCGGCTGTCTCGATGGGTCCGCTTGCTTGCCCCACACCCAGGCCAAAACCGGCGCCAATCACCTCTGGGTACGACCGCAAAATAGGCTCCGGGGACACCCGTGTCATGGGACCGTACGTTCGTGCGGACAAGACGTTTGCCAGAGCCGTTTCCATGAACGCCTGGCCGCCTCTTAACTGTTCGGCCACGTTGCCTGCAATCACCCTGGCTTGATCCCACTTCTGGGCGTTGATCGCTGCCCGGCGTACCGTGGGCTCGATTTGTTCGAATGGTGGAACTCCTTCTTCGCGAAGACTATCCAACCGAAATGCGAAGAATGCGTCCGGTGTATCGATGACCGGTGAAATCTCACCGAGCTGTGCTTCAAAGGCCCACAACCCAGCGTCCGGGATGGGGATGCCATCCACGATTGCTCGGCTTCCTTGGATGACTGGCTGCGCGGCCAATACCGTCTCGCCGATCATGGCGGCCACGTTGTCCAAGACGTCCGGGTCCGTCTGCTCCGCCGCCAAAAGATCCATGGTGTCCGCTTTTGCCTCAACCGCGTCGAGGTGATCCCCGGCCTGTTCGATTGGGATCAGGATGTGGTGTGGGTGGAGGCTGTCCCTTGTCCGGGATTCCAATTTGATGAGGTGATACCCGAACGCGGTCAGCAATGGGTCAGATAGCTGGCCCGGTCTCAAGGCCCGAGCTGCGGCCGTGAAGTCCGGTACAAATCGCTCGTTGGGTACGTTGCCGAGATCGCCTCCGTTGATGCGCGAGGTTGAGTCGGCGGATTCGCGCTGCGCCAAACTGGCAAAGTCGGCGCCGTCCTCAATCTGGGTCTTTAGGTCGTTCACCCTTGCCAGCGCGGCCAGCGTGTCTGCAGCATTGGATTTACGTGAGAGCGAGATGTAGGTGAGGTAGGCGACGGCTGGTTGCTCGAATTCGTCCCGATTGGCCTCGAAGTACGCCCGGACGTCACCATCAGTGACCGACACTGCTGAGTCGGGGATTGCGAACTCTGGACGAATCTCGATCACCCGCATCGTTAGAGAGTCATTTTGATCCCGGTATTGATTCCAGAGCTTCGTATCCGAAACGTAGACGTCTGACGTAAGTTGTTCGAACAGCTTGATTTGCGGTATTTCCTGACGGTACCGAAGTTCGAGGGCCAGCTTGAGATTTGGGTCGAGGTCGAGATACCGGCGATACTTTTCGAGGTCAAACCGTCCGTCAGTGAAAAACTGCTGTTCCTGCAAAAGCTCGGGCGGCGGCGAGTTATTGGCAGCCTGAATGATCTCCGCGTTCGTGGCCCGGAGCCCCCGGCGCCGGAACTCCTGCGCCAGCAATACATCCTGAATCAGGTTTTCCAGAACGCGGTCTTCAAGGGCCCGCTGCTCTTCTAGCGTAATCGGAATTGATCCGAATTGCTGTCGTTGCTGCTCGTTCGCGTTCCGAACGGCCGTGTTGAAGGTCTGGAGGTCGATTTTGGTGCCGTTTACGCGGGCTACCGCATCGGTCAACCGAGCGCCAGAACCCTGGCCGCCAATTTGCATACCGACGTCGAATACCATCCAGCCGACGAACGCGACCGCAACTACGAGCATTATCCATTTCGCGCTTGCGCGCATCTGCTGCATCATTTTGACACACCCTCGAAAAAACAGCGACAGAGGGGCTAAGTCTAAGACTGGCAACAAACAAACTCAACCCAACTGGTGATGCTGGCTGTTGCAGTTATCCACGGTGATCACTAAGTTGGTCAGCCCTAAGGGATTAAGGCGAGGACCCGCCGCGATGGCGTACCAAAGTGAGATCGAAAAGCTAAAACGACGATACGACGAAAAACCGGAGCAATGGTTTGCGGCGTTGGCCGACGCACATCGCAAAGCCGGTGATTTGGACCGTGCAATCCGAATCGTAGAGGAGGGCATCAAGCAACGTCCCAACTACGTCAGTGGCCACATCGTGTTGGGTCGCTGTCTTGTGGATCAGGGGGCTGATGACCGGGCGGAGAAGGTTTTCGAGGAAGTCCTTGAGTTGGATGCCGAGAATATCATCGCCCTGAAGGTCTTGGGAGACGTTTCGGAGCGCCGGGGTAACCGCGAGGCTGCACGCCGCTGGCTCGGCAGATTGCTTGAAGTAGATCCAATGAACGACGAGGCTCGTGCGATGCTGGAGATTGTGTCCCAGCCCGAACCCGAACCTGCCATAACCCCCATTAATCCGGACGTGCCGATCATTACCCAGAGCGCGGCACGGGCCGCGGGAGTTGCGTCCACCCCCGGGCGTCTCGAGGACGAGGCGGGCACGCCCACGGGTGATTCTACCCACGAAGATCCTGAAAAGTCGCCGTCAGGTAATAAGATTGCGGCGGATTCCACGACGAGTGTTCGAGAATTGCTAGATGCCGCTGCGGCGTCACCTCCGTCGAATGACAAGGTTGCGGACGGAGGATTGGTCATTGAGCGAGCGAAAGAAGCCCTTCCCTCCGGCGAGCACGGTGCAATGGACATTCCTCCGTTTGAGGCGTTTTCTGAATCCGAGACGAAGATGGTTTCGTTCGACCCGCCGGACAAAAACTCAGAACCTGAATCGGACCTTGCCGCGGGCACGCTTGATTTTGTGGCTCGCGAACCCGATAAGCCGGCCGACGACACTGCCGATACCGTCCTCGCTTCTGACAATGAACCGAATGAACCGGCAGAATTGGATCCGCTGGATATGATGTTGGACGAGGCCCCACTTGAGTTGGAGTTGGCGCCGGAGCCAGAAGTGGTCGCTCCGCTGCCGCACGGCGATCAGGTCTCAACGAATGACCTACCCGAAGACGTCGCTAGCATCTTTGCTTCGGCGCCGCCAATTGGTCAGCTAGGGAACTCAGACGAGAAGGGCCAACGAGAAGTAGAGGATCCTCCGGCGGAAGAGACATTGGAGCCCAGTGCGGAGATCGAAGCCGATTTCCTGGAAGTCGATGTTGAACCGGTTTTTGAGGAATCTGAGGTTATCAGGTCTACGGCGTCAGAGCTTGCAGAAAAAGACCAAGCGGAAGAGGTGTCAAATGCGGGCCTCACAATCGACGCCGAGCTTGTGGAAGAGAAAAAAGTAGAAGAGAAAGAGGAGGAGGCGGTCGTCGAGGAAAAACCGGTCGCTACTGAGCCTCCTTTCGACCAATCGGTTGCGGACATTTTGGTGGATGCGTCGATTGTTGGATCGATTGTCGCGCCAGAGCCAGAGGTGGATCCGCCGTCGCCGTTGGTGACCGAAACTATGGCCGAAGTGTACGCTGCCCAGGGCCACTTTGATCAGGCACGCGATGTCTATCGCCAGTTGTTGGCAGACTCTCCGGGCGATGAGGGTCTCCAGACGAGACTCGCGGCCCTTGAGGAACGGGCGAACCACTCCAAATCGTCCACATCGAAGTCTGAAAATGACGTGCCCACGAATCGGTACGCCGCGGCTCAAACCGGCGGCGAATCAGTCCTGTCGATGCTGACCGGGTTGTTGGCAGGGTCGCCCCCCCAAACGGAAGTAGCGACCGAGGAAGAAGTGGTATTCGTTGCCCCATCGGAGCCTTCCCCGTTGGAACAAGCGTTTGGCGAGTCCCCAATGGTGGCGGGCAAGCCGGCACACCCGGCCACCGACGGCCCGTCTTTGGCGGCCGTGTTTGGTGATGAGCCCGAGGCTGGAATTGAGTCCGAGGTGAGTGAATTGACGCAAGAAGAAGACAAGCCCGGTCTCACCTACGACGGTTTTTACGGAAGCCAAGACCGCGCATCTTCGCCCCAAGACAACGGTGACGAGGCTGACGACGACGATGGGTTCAAGGCTTGGCTCCAGAGCCTTAAGTCGTAGTGCGCATTGCCGTTCTAAACGGGCCCAATCTCAATCTGCTCGGCCAACGTGAGCCGGACATCTACGGCACCACCACTCTCGAAGAAATTGAACAACTCGTGCGCCAACGGGCTGTCGCCAGCGGGACCGAAATCGAATGGTTCCAAACCAACGGCGAGGGGGATTTCGTAACATGTATTCAGGAAATGGGGCCGCGCGTGGATGGCTTCATTGTCAACGCCGCGGCATTTACTCACACATCCTTGGCAATCAAGGACGCGCTGCTCGCGGTGGGCAAACCGTTGGTTGAAGCGCATCTTTCGAACATCTTTGCCCGTGAGGAAATGCGGCGTCACTCCGTGCTTGCAGATATCGCCGTGGGCGTGGTGACGGGTTTCGGGTCCTCTAGCTATATCTTGGCATTCGACGGGCTGTTGGCGCACCTGGAAACCAGGTGAACCCCGAGCGCCATCGTATTCGCCGGGCACGTGTTTGCGAGCGGCTCGAGCAAGAGCATCTCGACGCCTTCCTCGTTGCTCACCTCCCGAATATTCGATATCTAACCGGCTTTACCGGCAGTGCCGGGACGGTTGCGATCACCCGGGAGGGTTGTGCGCTACTCACGGATTTCCGGTACCGCGAGCAAGTCGAAACCGAAGTCGATCGTTCGGTCCACGTTGAGATCGTTCAAGGCGACTTGGTCACCAAGGTATTGGAACGATTGGATAGTTCCGGCTGTCGGCGTATTGGATTTGAGGATCATGTTGTTTCGGCGCGCGATGCGGCGCGTTATGACGATCGAAAAGGTCATCGAGAGTTCGTGGGGTGTACCGACTGGATCGAGCGGCTCCGGTGGAGCAAGGATGGGGACGAGGTCAAAGTGTTGCGTGCTGCCGCGAGGCTGGCCGGTGAAGCGTTGGAGGCCGTTATCCATCGCGTGGCTGTCGGCATGCGAGAAATCGACATCGCGGCCGATCTCGAATCGGAGCTGCGCCGTCGTGGAAGCGAATGGCATCCTTTTGAAACCATCGTGGCTTCGGGACCCCGTTCGGCGTTGCCCCACGCGCGGACGAGCGAGCGCACAATAGCCAGGGGCGACTGGTTGCTGGTTGACTTTGGGGCTCGGGTGGAAGGATACTGCGCCGATATTACACGCACCTTTGTGGTTGGCCGACCTGCCGACGACCGGCAGCGGGCGATGTACGAACTGACTCGAGACGCCCATTCCAGGGCTCTTGGCCTCATGAAGGCCGGGATGACGGGCAAGGAAGCGGATGACCTGGCCCGACGGGTAATTGAGTCGCGTGGTTTTGGGGACGCTTTTGGCCATTCTCTGGGGCATGGCTTGGGACTTGAGGTCCACGAGGGGCCGCGGGTGTCCACATCGAACGAAGTCCCCATGCCGGTTGGGTCCGTCGTCACCATTGAACCAGGGGTCTATTTCCCCGGTTGGGGTGGTGTTCGCATAGAAGACGATGTGCATCTTACGGATGAAGGTGCTGACCTCCTCAGCGACGGCCGCACCGAACTTAGAGAGATTATTTGAGGAATATCGATGGCATCGACATCAGATTTTAGAAATGGGATGGTTCTGGAGATTGACGGGCAATTGGTTCAAATTGTCTATTTCCAGCATGTGAAGCCGGGCAAGGGTGGGGCATTCGTTCGCAGCAAATTGAAGAACGTGCGCACTGGAGCTGTTGTCGAACGGACGTGGAACGCGGGGGAGCGGGTCAAGGAAGTACGTCTGGAACGCCGTCCCGTGCAGTACTCGTACACCGATGGCCAACTTTATCATTTCATGGACATGGAGACCTACGAGGATATCCCAATTAGTGGCGAGATGATCGGTGAGGATCAACTGAAATATTTGAAGGAAGCTATGGAATGTTCCGGTTTGTTGCACGACGACCGTGTGATCTCTGTGGAACTGCCAAACTTCGTCGAACTCACGGTGACGGAAACGGACCCGGGTTTGAAGGGTGACACGGCCTCGGGAGGAACAAAACCCGCGAAGCTCGAAACGGGAGCGATCGTTCAAGTGCCATTATTCATTGAACAGGGCGAAGTAGTGCGTGTCGATCGCCGGGAAGACAAATACCTAACACGCGTATGATCGATTTCAACTTTCTCGAGAGAGTGCTCGACCTACTCAACCGGTCGGACGCGCACACAATCGAAATACGGAAGAAGTTTTGGAGTACGTCGATTCGCGTTTCAAAAGGCGGATTCGGAAACGAATCTGGCCCGGTGACGTACCAGGTGGCTTCGCAGGCGCCGGCGGTTGCGCCGCCGCCCGTGGCGGCACCGGAACCAACGGTCGATGCGGCGCCCGCCCCGGTGAGCGATTTGGGCGAGATAAAGTCTCCCATGGTGGGAACGTTTTATGCGCAACCGGAACCCGGCGCGGAACCGTATGCAAAGGTTGGCGGTCGTGTCTCACCGGGTCAAACCGTGTGCATCATCGAGGCAATGAAAATCATGAACCCAATCGATGCAGAGATCGGTGGGGTCGTCAAGGAGCGACTCGTTGACGACGGGCAGACAGTGGAATTTGGTCAGGTTCTCTTTCGGATAGATACGAATGGCTGACGGGACCCAAACGCAACACAAGGCGTTCGATTTCAAAACCGCTATCACCGAACTCGTGCAGCGTAACGGTTCTGACTTGCATCTCAAGGTTGGTCGATCGCCGATGATTCGGGTGACCGGAGACCTCGTGGCTCTGGGCCAGGCGCCACTCAAGCCGGAGGAGCTGAAGGCGCTTGCAGAACAGATCATGACTCCGCGCCAGGTGAAGGAATTTGCAGAACTGAAAGAGGCGGATTTTGCGATTGGCGTACCGGGTTTGGGTCGTTTTCGAACGAATGTCTATCAACAACGCGGTACGCTGGCCTTTGTCTTTCGTTCCATCCCGTATGAGGTCAAGACCATTGAAGATCTCAATTTGCCACCGGTGTTGTATGACATCTCCCTGAAACCCCGAGGGTTGGTGCTTGTAACGGGTGTGACGGGATCCGGTAAATCGACGGCTTTGGCCGGCATGATCTCTCATGTGAACCATAACCGTCAATGCAACATCATCACGATCGAAGACCCGATCGAGTTTCTACATCGCGATGCCAAGGCGAATTTGTCGCAACGCGAAGTCGGTAGTGACACACACTCTTTCGAGTCCGCGTTACGACATATTCTTCGCCAGGACCCGGACGTGATTCTCATCGGCGAGATTCGAGACAAGACCACGTTGGAAACCGCGATGAAAGCTGCGGACACCGGTCATCTCGTGTTCTCCACGTTGCATACTACGGACGCCACGCAGACGGTCAACCGCATTATTTCATTCTTCCCACCTCATGAACACGATGCCGTGCGGAATCTCTTGGCCACATCCCTCGGAGCGGTTATTGCGCTCCGACTCGTTCCCAAGAAAGACGGCCGCGGTCGTGTACCGGCGTGTGAGATACTGATCAACACGGCGGCGGTGGCCGACAATATTCGTGACTCCGAAAGGTCGTTGGACATTCCGGATCTAATCAAGGAAGGGTCCATCCAGTACGGCATGCAATCCTTCGATCAATCGCTCATGCAGTGGTACCAACAAAACGATATCAGCTACGAGGATGCGTTGTTCTATTCGAGCAATCCCAGTGAATTCGCGCTTCGTGTGAGCGGTATTGAAGGGACATCTGATCGCACCTTTGCCAATCAGATGGGATCAGGGGACGATCCACCCGACGGCATTCAGGGGCTGGTTGGACCCTAGCTCACATGTTCAAAAAAGTCCTCATCGCCAACCGCGGAGAGATCGCGCTCCGGGTCATTCGCGCATGTCGTGAACTCGGTGTGAAGACGGTCGCGGTATACTCCGAAGCAGATCGTGAATCGCTCCATGTCCGATTTGCGGACGACGACGTGTGTATCGGACCGCCGCCTAGCCGATTGTCCTACCTCAACATTCCTTCTATCATCGCCGCCGCCGAGATCACGGGCGCGGATGCCATCCACCCCGGATATGGCTTCCTGTCCGAAAGCGCAGAGTTCGCCGAAACGTGTATCGCGTCCAACGTCGCGTTTATTGGGCCAACCGCTGAGCAGATTCGGCTCATGGGAGACAAAGCCTCCGCGCGCAAGCTGGCCATGGAACTTAAGGTGCCAGTCGTCCCGGGTTCCGACGGAGCAATCGATGACATCGATGAAGCGGCGAGTGTTGCGGAGAGTATTGGCTACCCGGTCATCATCAAGGCGTCAGCTGGAGGCGGTGGCAAGGGGATGCGTGTGGCCGAGAACCCTGAGGCCTTTACCCAGGCGTTTCAGCTGGCACGCAACGAAGCGCTAGCAGCGTTTGGATCGGCGGACGTGTATGTCGAGCGATATCTGGCCACGCCCCGTCACGTAGAGTTCCAACTCATGGGTGATCAGTACGGTGATGTTATTCACCTGTGCGAACGTGACTGTTCGGTGCAACGGCGGCACCAGAAGTTAATCGAAGAAGCCCCAAGCCCTGGTCTGGACCCCGATGTCCGCGAGCAAATGGGTATTGCTGCCGTCAGGTTGGCCAAACACATAAACTACACCGGCGCCGGCACCGTTGAGTTCCTGCTCGATACCGACAACAGTTTTTATTTCATGGAGATGAACACACGGATTCAAGTCGAACATCCCGTGACGGAGATGGCCACGAACTATGATCTGCTCAAGGAGCAGATTCGTGTTGCCGCTGGCGAACCACTGAGTCTCAAATTACATGAGAACACGTTGCGGGGTCATGCAATCGAATGTCGTGTCAACGCCGAAGACCCGTCGAGAAACTTCCAACCCTGTCCGGGTACCATCACGACCTACCATCCACCGGGAGGGCCGGGAGTCCGGGTCGATACGCACATCTATGCAGGGTATACCGTCCCCCCCTATTATGATTCTATGATCGCGAAGGTCATCGTCAACGGAAACACGCGTGCTGAGGCGCTCGCACGCATGAGTCAAGCACTCGATTCATTCATCGTTGAAGGAATCACAACGACGATTCCGTTTTTGCGCCGAGTGACGCACCATCCGGCCTTTGTGGCGGGTGAGGTGTCAACGCGTTTTCTGGATGACCACCCTTCTATTGTGAGCGACGAAACCGGGTCTTCTTAAATCGACGTGATGGATACAACTGGTCACCGTCGTCGCGAACTTTTTTCCATTGTCTCCATATTTGTCGGCGCATTCGTCGGCATAGCCCTCTTCCCCACCACCATGACCGGCCCCGTTGGACAAGCGGTGCGCCGTTTCCTGCTCACCTGGCTCGGATCCGGTGCGGTGCTGATTCCCATGACCCTGTTTGCTGTGGCGGTCGTGGGGTTCGGCCGAATGCGCGAAATGTCTATGGCCCGGGCCGGCGCGCTCGGCCTGGGTTTGATCGTCCTGGTTCCGTACCTGATTGCCGTGGCAACCGGGTTTCGCGAAATCGACTGGGGTTTGGCGGACCAGGCGTCATGGCCGTTTGCCAAACGGGTGGTTGGTTTGGCCCCCGCATTCCTCGCCGTGACCGTGACCGGTGTGGTTGGATCCGTTGGTGCCGCATTGGTTGGTCTTGCCGGGCTGTCGGCTCTGACGTTTGCGACGGTTGGCTGGCACCCGTTTAGTCGTTTGCGATCCTCACGGCCCCGGACAGCCGATGCGTTGGAGGAGGAAGAACCGCTCCAACCCGACATTGATGAGGGAGTGCCGCTCAGGAAGCTTCGTCCGTTTCGCAAAAAAACTGCGTCGGCCAACAACGAGGCCATCGAGCAAGCGTTCTTATCTGGCGAGGCAGTTCGCCCCTTCCCAATCGAAGAACTCAATCCGCCAAAACGACACCGGTCCGCAGAGGATGAGGCGGAACTCGATCGTCTTGGCGATGTGTTGATCGATACCCTGAAGACCTTTCGTGTCGAAGCCACGTTAGGACCTCATCGCGCAACGGGTCCCGTTGTCACGCAGTACGAGGTGAAGCCGGCGCCCGGTGTGAAAGTTGGGCGAATTGCGTCGCTGGCCGACGATCTCGCATTGAAGATGGAAGCACAATCCATCCGTATCGTGGCACCGATTCCCGGAAAATCATATGTCGGAGTTGAGGTACCCAATCCAACGCCACGCATGGTCACGTTGCGCGAGTTGTTGGCTACGTCTCATTGGGATCCCAGACGAACCGGTCTTCCCATTGCGCTTGGCAAGGATCTGGAGGGTCGCCCCGTCATCGCCGACCTGACGAAGATGCCGCACCTGTTGATTGCGGGTGCGACCGGTTCCGGCAAATCTGTCTGCATCAACACCATCGTCACGAGTCTGATATTCCGGTATACCGAACGTGAACTGCGGATGTTGATGATTGATCCCAAGATGGTCGAACTTACGACCTACAACACCCTACCGCACATGATCTATCCGGTTGTAACCAACAACAAGGATGCGGCCAAGGCGTTGAAATGGGTCATGTACGAGATGGAGGACCGCTACGCAATGTTCAGTATGAACAACGTGCGCAATCTCCACGAGTTCAATAGAAAGGTTAGGGACGGAAAAAAAGTTGTTGTGCCCCGGAAGGCCACGCTCAAAGCGGAAGACACCGATGGGGCTGCTCTTGATCGCGAAGAGTACACCGGCTCTACACTGCCGTATGTGGTCGTCGTGGTGGACGAACTCGCAGATCTCATGATGACCGTCCAAGGTGAAGTGGAAAAACCATTGGCCATCCTTGCGCAAAAGGCGCGTGCAACTGGCATCCATCTCATCCTCGCCACCCAACGCCCCAGCGTGAATGTTATCACCGGCTTAATCAAGGCGAATTTCCCGAGCCGTGTCGCGTTCCGCGTTGCCTCCAAAGTGGATAGTCGGACTATTCTTGATCAAAACGGGGCGGAGTCCTTGTTGGGCAACGGCGACATGCTATTCCTCCCACCGGGGAAAAGCGAACCGGTCCGTGTGCAAGGCGCTTTTATCGATACCGAAGAGACCGAGCGGGTTACGGGATGGTATGAAGAACAGCTGGCTGAGCTTGCAGATGGAGCGAAGGATGACGTCGGTGCGGTGCAACCGGCGGATATCCTTGCCATTGTTCAAGAGCGGGAGTTAGAAGAAGAAGGTGCCGGGGCAAAGAAAGGCGGCGGTGACAAAGATTCTCGGGACGTGTTGTTTCGCGATGCGGCCGAGACGTGTGTGCAGAACCAGCTTGGTTCGACTTCGCTGTTACAACGGAAACTTCGTATCGGGTACGGACGTGCCGCGCGAATCATCGACCAACTTCACGAGGCTGGTGTGATTGGCCCGCCTGACGGCTCCAAACCGAGAGAAGTCCTTATTGGTGCCTACCAGATAGACGAATATTGCGAGTGATGTTGAGATCGTTCGATCGACGAAGAGATACCGGACGCGTTTTTTCGGTGCTATGCATTGAGACTGGACTCGTTAGCGTTGGCGATGCCGCTCAAGTCAGATCCAAAGACGTGGAAGGACCGTAGACACCGACTTGGGTGGGCCGGCGAACGTCTCGCTTGTTGCTACCTCGAGGGATGTGGTTGGAAGATTCTAGATCAACGGTGTCGGATTGGCCGAACAGAAATCGATTTGATCGTGCAACGGGGTAGAGTCGTTGCTTTCGTGGAGGTGAAGGCTCGGTGGAGCACCAGTTACGGACACCCGCTGGAAGCCTTGGGTTGGGTGAAAAAGCGCGACATAGCGCGAGCGGCAGGTGCGTGGTTGGACCGGCACAAGCTGGTCACCAAACAGGTTCGCTTTGATGTGATCGGTATCTCTTGGAAGCAGGGTCGCGCGGTCATCGAGCACGTGAAGGATGCGTTTCGGCCTGGCTGGCGATGAGTTGTTTTTCGGTATATATTCGGGATTGAGTCCCTTTCATCAAAAACACGTGAATTGAGGCACACATGAAGAGGATGGCAAAGCGAGAATCAAAGCTGATCGGGTTTGATGTGAGACCGGTCGGTGCGGAGCTGACGGAAGATCGTCGGAAGGCGCTGAACTTGGCCATTGCCCAGATCGAGAAATCGTGCGGCAAAGGCTCGATCATGCAGATTGGCGCGGACACGCACGTGAAGATCGAATCGATCTCAACTGGTGCCCTCAATCTCGACGCCGCCATTGGCATCGGTGGCATCCCGCGGGGCCGGATCACGGAAATTTATGGACCCGAAGCGAGCGGCAAGACAACGTTGGCCCTACATCTGGCGGCCACTGCACAGCGGTCGGGTGGCGTAGCCGCGTTTATTGATGCCGAACACGCGCTCGATGTTGAATACGCAAAGAAGTTGGGTGTCGATGTGGAAGAGCTGCTCGTTTCCCAGCCTGACACAGGTGAACAAGCGCTCGAAATCGGCGATATTCTCGTTCGGTCGGGTGCGGTGGATATCATCGTCGTTGATTCGGTGGCCGCAATCGGCGTCATGTTTGGCAATCCCGAGACGACAACCGGTGGCAAAGCGCTCAAGTTCTACGCATCACTCCGGTTGGATGTCCGCCGAATTGGAGCGGTTAAGGAGCGTGACGAGATTATCGGTAGCCGTGTGCGTGTTAAGGTCGTGAAGAACAAGGTCGCCCCTCCGTTTCGCATGGCGGAATTCGACGTGATGTTCAACGAGGGAATTAGTCACAGCGGATTGCTGGTGGATCTGGGGGTGGAGGCGGGTGTGATCGAGAAAAGTGGCGCGTGGTATTCCTGTGGTACGGAGCGAATCGGACAGGGACGCGAAAACGCAAAACTATATCTCAAGGACAATACGGAAATCGCCGAACGGGTTGAACGGGAAGTCAAAGAATTCTTGGGTATCATCGAGCCATCCAAAACTCCAGCGGAAGCCGTGGTTGAAAAGTCAGTCGATGGGCCGGCCCCACACGAGCCGGCCCCACACGAGCCGGCCCCACACGAGCCGGACACAACGGAATAGCCAGATGCCATGGGCTCGAGCGGCGCCGCGCACGGTGGAATACCCGGTAAATGACCATCCTCCCATGGTCACGGGTTTAACTCCGGACTCTCGCGTCCCGGGGTCGGTGGT
>JAZDDC010000375.1:0-2044 GCA_036679565.1 Gemmatimonadota bacterium | reverse complement strand
GGTCGGGCCGTCTCACCGGGCTTCCCCGACCACTGACGGTCGAACCCATTCGCGGACAGATGTCCGCGCTCGACTGGCCCATTGGCGAACCACCCTCGATCGTCTACGGTGACGGCGGTTACGTAATAAATCGGGGCGACGAGGCTTTTGTTGGATCGACTATGGAACATGTCGGGTTTGATATTGCCGTCACCGAGTCAGCATTGAACACGGTCTACAATGCCGTGGAACGCATCTACCCATCCCTCGATACAAAAAAACCCAAAAAGACCTGGTCCGGTCTGAGACCCATGACTCCGGACGGACGACCTATCGTGGGGCCCGACCCACACGTCGCCGGTCTATGGTACGCCACCGGTCACGGCCGAAACGGTATATTGCTGGCCGGTCTCACCGGTGAGATCATCGGCCAGCTCATGACCGGTGACGAGGAGGATACGGGGTTCGACATCGCCCCGCTCGACCCCGGTCGGTTTTGGAGCTATTGACCCCAAAAAACGTCGAAGCCGTCGGCGCTGGTATTCGCCCCATGCCCCCAGCTAAGTTTCCTCGCCTATGGACTTTGTACCGCTAACTCGGGACGGCCGTATCATTGGCCAAACCGGCGCAAAAACGAGAAAACCATCCTGGCTCAAAGTGCGTGCGCCAGGAGGGCCGAACTATGCCAAAGTCCGTCGATTGATGTCCGAACTGGGACTCCACACGGTGTGCGAAGAAGCCCACTGTCCAAATATTGGCGAATGTTGGGACAATCGCGCCGCTACGTTCATGGTGCTCGGAGACGTGTGTACCCGTAACTGTGCATATTGCGCCGTAGCACATGGAACGCCAAAGCCATACGATCCTGAGGAACCAATCCGATTGGCTGAAGCGGTAACAAAACTCGGTCTGCAACACGTGGTGATCACGAGTGTGGATCGCGACGACCTACCCAACGGTGGGGCTGAGATTTTTGCCGGTTGTGTCACGGAAATCCGTCGTCGCTTGCCAGGGACATCCGTCGAATTGTTGATCCCCGATTTCAAAGGTTCCGATGACGCGCTGAAAATCGTCGTCGATAGCGCACCGGATATTCTCAACCACAATCTCGAAACGGTCAGCCGTCTTTACGTCATGGCTCGCCCCGGTGGGCGCTACCAACGCGCTCTGACGCTTTTGCGACATGCAAAGCAAATGGCGCCGGACCGCAAAACAAAATCCGGCCTCATGGTAGGTCTCGGCGAAGAGTGGGATGAATTGCTTCGAGCAATGCGCGATCTCGCGGCCGAGCAGGTGGACATCCTCACCATTGGCCAATATCTGCGACCGTCGGCCGACCACCTACCTGTTGCCCGTTACTACACACCCGACGAATTCGCCACGTTGCGGGAAGCGGGTCTAGAGATGGGATTCCGCCACGTTGAATCCGGTCCGCTGGTCCGTTCGTCCTACCACGCGTGGGAGCAAGCCGAACGAGCGGCGGCGGTCTGACACACTCAATCAGTCAATGACACAAGTTCGGACGGATTCTAAACTCGACCCGGCGCGCACCGAGTTCTATCGGGACCTCCTCCATCAGATGCTACGCATCCGACGGTTCGAAGAGCACGCAGGGGAAGCGTACGCGCTTGGCCAGATCGGCGGTTTCTGCCATTTGTACATTGGCCAGGAAGCGGTAGCCGTCGGTTCGATCATGGCGTTGCGCGATGACGACTACATTTTGTCCAGTTATCGCGATCATGGGCATGCGCTTGTTCGCGGTGTGTCTGCACAAAGCATCATGGCCGAACTGTTCGGCAAAGCGACCGGTTGCTCGGGTGGCAAGGGCGGCTCGATGCATCTGTTTGACAGTGCGACCAACTTCATGGGTGGCCACGGGATTGTCGGGGGCCAGATTCCACTCGCAACCGGGATCGGTTTCGCCATTGGATATCGCGGCGGAGATCAAGTCTGTGTGTGTTACTTTGGTGACGCAGCCACAAACATCGGTTCGTTTCACGAATCGTTGAATATGGCGTCGTTGTGGAAGCTCCCAACCATCTTCATCTGCGAGAACAATAAATAC
>JAZDDC010000374.1:0-3270 GCA_036679565.1 Gemmatimonadota bacterium | reverse complement strand
ACGATAGATCCACGAGTTGTGGAAGATGGTGTGACGGTTACGGACATCGCGGAGCAGGTTACCCTTTCAATTCAGGTCCGTGACGCATTGAGTCAAGCGCGTCTTGCGGTGGCTCGATTGACACAGGCTAAAGACGAATACGACGGCCAAAACAACCGGCGGGCCCGTCAGGCGTTGCTGGAACTTGAAGCACTGGAAACACAATTTGTCACCGATCAGACGGAGGGTGTGCGATACCCGCAACCCATGTTGGTGGATCAGTTCAGGTATCTGTATTCGAATCTGGATCGAGCCGATCAGAAACCGGGTCGTGATGCGCAACAACGTTTCAATCATCTGCGCGTTTTACTCGACGGTTACATCCAGCGCTTGGAACGATTGGTCGCCACAGACGCCGCCGCGAAATAGGCGGTCTGTTGCGGGTGTCGGTCAAAACATTTAGTGAATACCCTCCATGGAGGTCGTTAGTGCGTAAGCAGGTCCTCTCCGCCCTGTGTGTGGTTGTGTTCGTGACGTTGTACACGACAAAGGCTTCCGGTCAAGAGCAACCGCGGTTAGTCGTATTCGTTTCGGTTGATCAGATGCGGGCCGACTACGTGGATCGATTTAGCGGGTTGTTTACCGGAGGGTTGAACCGGTTGTTAACGGAAGGTTCGCGGTTCACCAATGTCTATCACGCACACGCTCTCACCGAAACCGCGCCCGGTCATGCCACGCTCGTCACGGGAGTACACCCGGCCCGCAGTGGAATAGTTACCAACGAATGGTGGGACAGGTTGAGCGGCACACGTTCTTACGCGGCCGCTGATTCCGCAGCGCCAATCCTCGGTGTTCCGGAGCTTCCGGGTCGTTCTCCCAAAAACCTATTACGCACAACCGTTGGTGATTGGTTAAAAGATCAATCTCCGGACAGTAAAGTGTACTCCGTCGCGATCAAAGATCGAGTTGCCGTGCTCATGGGTGGCCACTCGCCCGACGGTGCCTATTGGTATGACTACGACGTTGGCCGGTTTGTAACATCTACGTACTACGCGGAGCGATATCCGTCGTGGTTGGACGACTTCAACAAAGAGATCTCAACATCCGAATATGTCGGGCGAACCTGGGACCGGCTACTTCCTGAGGACGCGTACAACATTTCGCGAGCGGACTCGTTCCCGTACGAGTTCGATGGCGAACACATAACATTTCCACATATCGTCGATGTCACGGACACGATGTCTTCGCCGTTCCAAGAACTTGCACACACACCGTACGGGGACGCGATGACGTTGGCAATGGCTCGTCGACTTGTGGAAAACGAAGACGTTGGCCGCGATGATGTCCCAGATTTGCTTTTCATCGGTGCGTCCTCGAGCGATCTGATCGGTCATCGGTACGGACCGTTCAGCCAAGAGATGCAGGATTATTACGTCCGGTTCGATCGCATGTTAGGCGATTTTCTTGATTTCCTCGATGAGGAAGTTGGTCGAGATCGCTACGTCACGGTCCTTACGTCGGACCACGGTGCCGCCGCACTCCCCGAGTATCGCCAGCAGTTGGGTATGTCCGGCCGGCGTATTGCGACCGCGGACTTTCGCGATCAGCTGATTGGGGGTCTCACCGAAAGTTTGCATGAGATGACGATCTTCGCACAGCCGGCTCCGTTACTCATATATCCGCTCGGGCTCGTGCTGGCGTTCCGGGGCGACGAGGTTACGGAGGAACAACTAGAGGGGGTGCGGCGGATCGTTGTATCGCGATTGAGAGAAGCTGAAGTCCTGGCTGATATCATTACGTATCCCGAACTTGTATCGGGGAACGGCGATCACGAGTTTTGGGATGCCTACCTTCGTAGCTTCCATCCCGACCGCGCCGCGGACATTCTGATCAGATATCGCGAGTTCGACGTTTTTCCGCAGTCAATTCCCACCAATCACGGCTCACCCTATGATTACGACAAACACGTCCCGTTGCTCATAGCGGGAAACGGAGTGGCACGCGAAGTATTCGATCGTAAAATCTGGACGATCGATGTCGCGCCGACGATTGCGATGCTGTTGAACATTCGCCCGCCAGATGATTTGGATGGGCGTCCCATCCGTGATTTTACGATCGGGCCAACCGGAGGTTCGCGGTAAGCGACGCCATCAGATCGTTGGGACCCGACCGGCAATGATCTGGCTGAGTACGGGTTTGTCGATGTTCCCGCCGGACACCACGCACACGACTTTACCAGTACCGGCTTTACCAGTGAGCGCGGCGGCAACCGCGGCCGCACCGGCGCCCTCTGCGACGACGTGATGTCGCTCTAATAGGTGGCGCAGTGCCTGCGCAACACTACGGAGACTAACTTGGATTGAACCGCTGAGCAGCGAGCTCGCGAGTGGCCACATCTCCGGCAACATACTCTGCCCGCCAATGCCATCGACAAAGCTCGGCGTCCGATTGATGCTGACTGGTTCGCCCGCGGCGAGCGAAGCCGCAAAGGGGGCGGCGGTATCGACCTCAGCTGCGTGTACTTGGACTTTTTTTTGTAACCCTTCGAAGGCCGCCGCAATCCCGCAACTCAGACCGCCCCCACCAAACGGCGCCACCACACTATCGACGTCCGGCAACTGTTCGGCGATTTCCAACCCAATGGTCGCGTTCCCCGCGACAACGTGTTTGTTGCTGACAGGATGAATAAAATGGCCTTCAAGATCACCGTATCGATGTGTCATCATGACCTCCCACCATTCATCGTACGGGACCTGGATGATCTCGCCACGCAATCTGGCAATGGCTTCGAGTTTTGCCATGGGTGCATCATTTGGCACGACGACCTGGCAACGTGCCCCCAGTCGGCGCGCATTCCAAGCCACCCCCTGTGCCATGTTCCCCGCGCTTGCGGTATAGACGCCGAGTTGTAGGCGATGTGGATCGAGAACGGCCATGGCATTGCCCGCGCCACGCAGCTTAAACGATCCGATGGGTTGCAGGTTCTCGAGTTTGAGGTAGATCTCCGCCGGCGCGTTTTCGTGTTCGAGCGGAATGAGTGGTGTGCGAACGATGTGGGGCGCAAGACGCTCGCGCGCCGCTTGAATTTCTCCCAATGGCGGTTTCGCAACGGATTTTGTCATGCTTTGCCGCCCAGTTCTACGTGTGTGCCCATACCTCGCTCAGTCGCTTGGTTGTAGACGTAGTGTGCCGCCGCCAGATCTTCGACGGCCAGGCCCAGTGATTTGAATAGGGTCACTTCCGACGTGGACTCCCTACCGGACAACGTGCCGTTGATGATGTCACCCACCT
>JAZDDC010000373.1:0-3420 GCA_036679565.1 Gemmatimonadota bacterium | reverse complement strand
AACGCCTCGCAAACGGGCGACGACTAGGAGTTCTCCCATGTTTGAAAATGCTGGAACGCCTGCGTCCACAATCAACGGTGTAAATACTTGTGCGGCGAAGCCAAAGGGCCGGTAGTCGCGTGGTGCTATACCGATGATCGTATGTTGGGAACCCGTGAACGCACCGGGTACCATTGGGATGACGGCAGCTGTAAAGAGATCTATACGCTGCCCAACGATGCTAGAGTCTCCGCCAAAGTGACCCTGCCACAACTCGTGACTCAAGATGGCCACGGGTTCCGTGCCGGGTGCACCATCTTCAGTGTAAAATCCTCGACCAAGAAAAGGTTGCGAGCCAAAAACGTCAAAGTGGTTCGTTGACACCGCGACACCGGATACTTCATCGGGTATGCCGTTACCCGATATTGCATAGGCCCGACCGGCGAATGCGCTCATGTCTGCGATCGGAGCGATGGCGGGTTTGATTGTCGTGAATTGCTCAAGGGTGAGCGCAAGGTCACCACTGGGCCAAATCCATGCCAACCTTTCTGCTTCAGGGTAGGGTAGTGGTCGGAGTACGACTTCTTTCACAACGGCAAAGATGAGAGTATTGGCGCCCACGCCCAAGGCGAGTGTCGCAATGGCGGCTAACGTGTAGGCCCGTGATTTGATCAGCGACCGCGCACCATAACGAACATCGCTCAGAAACTGCGAGACAAGTTCCGGGCGGTTGGCCGATGAGACTGATGTGCGTTGCGGGTGTGCAAAAGCCATGCGAATTCTCGCCGAAAAAGTGATCGCTTGAATCCAATACCACGCATACGCTGTCAGCGAACCATGTCGCCTATGCTTTGTTTCGTATAGCTCGTCCACGTTTGACAAGACGTCCTCACGATCCTCTTTGGATAACGTGAGGCGGAGGAGAAACCGTGCGATCCCTGGTGGTGTCATGGTTTTTGAAATACGGGCCCGAGACCGTCCCAGAAACGCTCGAACATTTGGCGTGACTCACGCAGCTTTGTGAGCGCGTCGGGCGTAACCACGAATGTCCGGCGTCCGCGTCCACCCTCACCGGGTTCCGGCTCGTCTTTAATCGACTCCACGAGTCCGCGTTGTTCGAGTCGACGCAACGCGATGTACACGGCGGCCGGCGCGGTAGATCGCCCGCTTCTTTTTTCGATTTCCGTAACGATGGGTGCCGAGTGGGATTGACCGTCTAATTGTAAGATGGCCAAGAGCACCTGATGTTCGAATTCTCCGAGTGCTTCGCGTGGCATGGGTCCCCTTTATCAAACTAGCTCAGCTAAGTTAATGTCCAGCTATCAAGATAGCAATGCTAGGATGATTGGGGTGTCGTGGGATGGCTCCCGGTGAAGTCAGCGTTTCGTCTCGTCAGCCACAGAGATGGACAAGCGCAACACTCGACGCTCAACGCTCACCAATCAACGCTCAGGTGTTGAATGGTGGCTTCTCCACCTCTGTGGCAAAACCGGAGGGGTGATGGGCGCAAGACGCAAGCGCTAACGCAACGATGGCAATTACGAACGTGGACGGGTGCCATGTGGAACCCGTCCATCGCTTTACGTCAGTTGCTTGGCTGCCGGCTCAGGGACCACACGTATGCTGCGGCGGCTCGCATTTCGTCCCACTCCAAGCTCATACCGCCGGCGGGATTCATCTGGAATCGCCGATTCGGGTCAGCGAAATCCCGACGTCTTACACCCCACATGATCGTTTCGAAAATGGCATCCAACGAACCGTCAGATTGCACCCACTCGTCATCCGTGAGGTCCGGAGCCCGTTCGGTGCCGGCGCCGTTGTCGCCATGACATTGCGTACAGCTTCCATTGTTGAAGATGCTGTCGCCGACGCCGACCATACCTACGAATCTTCGCTGCCAACCATCATTCATCCATTCTCCGACTTCGGTTGGCAACTCCATTCGTTGCGCTGCGCCGCCTGCCGGAAGCAATGCGAGACTCAGCACTACCGCAAAACATCGTACCTGCATTGATCCTCCTCATGTTGAGATCTGTTTCGAAGGAAAGCTAAGACGCCTTCGTCAACACCGGCGGATGTTTGTTGTCAGGAATACGTCAGGGTTTGCCAGCCCTTTGGTCGAGCGCACGCTCATATCTCGTGTAGAAGTCGCGAGCGAGCTTTTCGGGCGGGGCCGACCACAGCTCCGTGACGAGGACTGGTCTCACAAACCATCTTCGGTTCGACGTTTGCGCGTGGAGATTGCCTTTGAGCGTCATCGTGTCGAAGTCGTGTCCGAAATCTGTTTCCGTAACACGACCGTGTTTTTGGAACTCGTCGGCGGTGGAAGATACGAGGCGCTCCCATCTGTCCGGTATCTCGTTGTTGAAGTACGTCCCGATGTCAGGCCGGGTCCCGTCTTCGTCTACAAGATCGTACTCCTTCGCCAGATTCCAACTCGTTAGCGTTTGGCCGGTCTTCTCGCCAACGTACGGATCTGCAGCAAGCGCCGCGACAGCGCGGCCAACGAACGTGGGTGTCTCTGAGTGCGCAAATGCCTCATTGCCGGGCTTCACTGCGTCACGCCAGTTCTCCTTGGTCACACCAAAATCGTCGAGCATTGCCTCCGAACGGAGGAAACCCGGTGTCAAACTCAGCGCGGTGATGTTATGGTCGCGGAGGTCTCCGGACATAGCCAGCGCCAGTCGCATCGCCGAAATCTTTGCCAGGTCGTAAAAGAGTGTTCCGCGGTAATGGCGATTCACTACATGATCGCCGTCGGTGATCTCCACAATCAAACCGCTGTTGTTTTCCACCATGAGGGGTACACCGTACCGGCTTGTGATGATATGCGCGCGCACGGCTTGATCCATTAGCTGAAATCCCTTTGTCAGGTCAAGCTCCCAGAACGACTTGGTCCATTCGGTCAACGCGTCACCACCCCACACATCGTTCACAAGAATGTCAAGGCGGCCCTGTTCCGATCGTACCCGTGTGAAAAACGCCTCAACGTCTACCTCGATGGTATGATCGACCTGAGCGTGCAACCCTATGCCCCCTACCGCCGTGACGATTTCGGCTGTCTCCTCTATCGATTCGGGGCGTTCAGGCGATGTGGGCTTACCCCGTACACTTCGCCCCGTGCAATACACGGTCGCACCGGCCTCGCCCAATGCGCGGGCAATTCCTCGACCAGCTCCGCGTGTCGCACCAGCTACGACGGCGATTCTCCCTGTGAGATCCGACATGTGGTTCTTAAAACCTATTCCTCTATAGTACCGCGTAGGTAGCGCGGTGGCGGGTGCTACGGGAAAATCGTCGCCAGTACCCGCCCAAAACGTTCGTCCGTTCGGATTGAGTCGAAAACGGGATGCACGCGGAGCCATATGAGTTCAGGAGTTCGCATTTCGACCGCCGTGTCCAGCCATTGAAATGCTGTATCAATTTCTTGTAACGCGATAT
>JAZDDC010000372.1:0-2951 GCA_036679565.1 Gemmatimonadota bacterium | reverse complement strand
CGTTGGGACAGGGAAAACCGGTCACCACTCAACGACGAACGGGCCGTCGGCGACGGAGGTCAAACTGACGCGCTCGTGGAGCAACGAGATGAGATTGTGCGGCTGATGAGTGTCTTGCCGTCTGAACAGCGTGAGGTGCTCTTGCTGCACCGTTACTTCGGTTTCTCCTACGCAGAGATCGCAAACATGACTGAATCGACCGCAGCTGCTGTAAAACAGAAAGCCTATCGAGCGCTTCGCGCGATTCGGGAGTCGCGTCTTTGACAATGACGGCATGCACGTCGCCCAACGATGTTTGCGAGATGCCTATTGGGACTCTACCAGTCGATTCCCGCGGATATGGCGCTCGTGACTTGGTGAGTGCACCATGGTAAACGAGAGTTGTGAATCGTTGCACGGGCATCTTGTTGACCTCGTGGATGGTAACGTAGATCGTGACGTTGAGGGTTGGCTGCGATCGCATCTCATCGAGTGTCCGGCATGTACTCGTCAACTCCAGGTGCTTCGCGAGGCCATGGCACAGCTGCCGGACGCCGTTCCGACGTCTCCGCCGAAGTACCTCAGGAAAAGCGTGCTTCACTATGCTCGGCGCATGGCGCCTGCGAAGTTGACGGCCCCCGTTGGTCACTTGAGCAATGTCCGTGGACAGTGGCTTGCCGTGGCGGGTATCGTCGGCGTTGTGACCGCGGCGTTGATGGTGGGGGTGCGGGGTCAACCAGAAACCCGTGGTGTTGCGCTGGGTGTTGCCGCTCCGAATTTCATGGCGACCAACGTGGCCACCGGTGATACACTGACCCTCAGTGACTATCTTGGAGACGTCGTGCTTCTGAACATTTGGGCCACGTGGTGTCTTCCATGCGAAGACGAAATGGCTTCGATGGAGCGACTGTACAATGACTTTGCCGCGCGCGGGTTGCGAGTAGTCGCAGTCAGCGTGGACCAGGCAGGCTCATCGTTTGTCCATGAGTGGGCGCGCCAACGCAATCTTACCTTTGATGTACTCCACGACCGCTCAGGGTTGATCGAGCGACAGTTTCAAACGATCGGCGTCCCAGAAACGTTTGTGATCGACAGAAATGGCCTGATCGTGAACAGGCATATCGGTCCCGCGCAATGGGATGATCCAGAGCACGAGGAATTCATGCGTAACCTGATAGGTGCTGATGATTGATTCCGCATGCTGTATTGATTCCGCGATTGCCAGAATAGCCCCGCCGGACCTGCGAACGCTGAATGCCGCGTTGTTGAGGGCTTTCCCAAAAATGTCGAGGTCGGGGAGTGAACTCGGTTTGGTGCTGTATCGGGCGCTTCTGAAAGGGTCGGTGGTCCGCCGAGAAGATTTGGCCGCCCTTGCTGGGAGACCTACGCGGGAGGTGGTAGCTATCCTCCAGGAACCGGGCATGCGTGGCCAGGTATTGTATGACGATGCGCGGGCCGTGATCGGTTTCGCGGGTCTTACTGTCAAACCAACCACACACGCGTTTCGTGTGGGAGACAGTTCCGCTTTTGTCTGGTGTGCGTGGGATGGTTTTTTTATTCCACCACTGCTTGGAGTGTCCGCCGCACTCACCACCGTTTGCCCGTCGTGTAAGTCCCGTGTGAATATTTCGGTGAGCGCAAAAGGAGCCCAAGCCGCCGGCGTGGCTCACCCCGTGATATCCTTCCTTTCTCCGGACGCACATCACTGCCGTGGGGCTGAGGACTCGATCGCTTCGTTCTGCGACCGGGTCAATGTCTTTTGCTCCAAATGCTGTGCGGATACGTCGCTGACGGAGGATGGCGAGTTGTTTCTCCTGTCATTGCGCGAAGCTTTTGACTTAGGCGTGCTTTACAACGCGGCGCGATTTGGGCGTGTCTTGGCGTGATGGTTATGGCGGACCGTGGTGCACTCGGTGAAACGCCCACCCTTTACGAGAAGACAACATATGCGGGCTGAACACTTCATGAGTCACGTACGTCACGCCGCACGTTCTCTCGTGAGGCGGCCTGGCTTTACCGCGGTGGCCACCCTAACGCTGGCGTTAGGCATCGGTGCGAACACGGCGATCTTTTCCGTTGTCAACGCAGTGCTCCTTCGACCCTTGCCCTATGGAAATCCCGAGAGACTCGTCATGGTGTGGCGGACTGCGGCTGCGGAGGGTGTGTTGGAGGGGTTCTCTTCTTATCCGGACTATCGAGATTGGAAGGAACAGGCCAGCTCATTTGAATACCTTGCGGCGTTTTGGAGTTTTGCCAACGGTAACGTAAATCTCACCGGTGGCGTTGAACCGGAGCGTGTCCCGGTTGCGCGTGTCATGTCCGACTATTTCGAAACACTCGGCGTCCCTCCGTTGCTTGGCCGAGCATTCTTACCCGAAGAGAATATCGTCGGTAACCATCGCCGAGCGATTCTGAGTTACGCGTTGTGGCAGCGTCAGTTCGGTGCAGATGCCGCGATTGTCGGTCGTTCGGTCACGGTCAACGGCTTTCCGTATACCGTCGTTGGGGTTATGCCGGCGCACTTTCGGCCGTTGAGTACCTTGGCCTTGAAAAATGAGGTGGCTCTGTGGCGTCCTCTCGCTCCGGATGACAACCAAACGGGAGGAAGGGCGTCACGAAACCTCCGTGTTGTCGGGCGTCTGGCGGAGGGTGTGACGCTGACACAAGCCCAGGCCGAGTTGGACGGAATTGCGGCATCGCTCGCCGAGGTCTACCCGGAGACAAATCGCGACTCGGGGGTTCGTATCGTTCCGATCAAGACGCAAGTCCTACGCGACGTGCGTCAAGTGCTGCTCTTTCTTTTCGGAGCGGTAGGTCTTGTCTTGCTCGGTACGTGTTTCAACGTAGCGAATTTGCTGCTGGTCAAAAACGCGAGTGTTCGCAAGCAAGTCGCGGTACAGCTCGCGCTCGGCGCTCCACCCAGCCGCATCGTTGGGAGATTGTTGACTGAAAGCGTGATGCTGGGGGTGTTG
>JAZDDC010000371.1:0-3009 GCA_036679565.1 Gemmatimonadota bacterium | reverse complement strand
GCGGGAATCCTTCAATGTGTTTCTGGACAGTAGCGAAGGCACCGAACGCAATCTCGTCGCGCGAACCGTTGAATGACTTCAGGCGGTTGCGGACTCCACTAAACGCCAGGCTCGCGTCCCATTGGAAACTGGGATTTACAATGGGTGAAGTGGTGAGCAACAGCTCAAAACCGACGTTTGTGATTTCGCCGACGTTCTCTAAATGCTCACCGGAAAAACCGCTGGATGGCGCATCGGGAACTGCGATCAACGCGTCTTTTGTGCTCTGGTTGTAGTACGTGAATTCTACGCCGGCACTACCACCGAAAAGTGACGCATCAAAACCCAACTCGAATTCCTGACCAGTTTCCGCCTTCAACGTGCTGTTTCCGAAGGATGAAGGACGCAGGAGATTGACGCTCAAGTCGCCCACCGTCGTTACACCCGACGTGAACGTTCGATCGGCAGTAAACGGATCTGGCGCATTGCCGGCGCGCCCCCAAGCAGCCCGCAGTTTCATCTGATCGATGAATCCGACGTTGAAAAAGCCTTCGTCCGAGATGACGTAAGAAAGCGACGCTTTTGGGTATGCAACCAACGAGAAGTCGGAACCAAATGCCGAGTTGTCGTCGATTCTCACGGCCGCTGTAGCGTAGAGCTTCTCGCTAAACGCCATCTGTTCCTGCACGTAAAAGCCGAGTGACGTTTGTTCTGAGAACGTCTCGAAACCGAACGTGCTGGCCGCTGCGCTTACCAGGTTCAGGTTGTTTGCAACCAGTCCTTCACCCCATGCGGACGTCGAGCGTCGCTGGCGAGCGTTGAGCTGCATGCCGACAGACGTCGAAGAACGCACATTGTCCGACAGATTGGTCGTAGCCGTGCCCGTGTAATCCACGGTCCACGTATGCGTTATGGGGATGAAGTGCCGGATTGTGCCGGTTGCGTTGGTCGAACCGAACGGCTCGAGGCCGGTCGTGTCGATCTCGAAGAACTGTGTGTTCTTTCTGTCCTGTTTATCGAGGCCGACCGTGAGTCGGTTTTCGAGCCACTGCCAGGGTTGGTAGTTGACCGTCACGCCGATGGTCGTGCGCTCTGCCCGTGTCTGGTTGTCGTACTGGTTTGACAACGTTGGCCCGAATCCTCGGAAGCCGGTCTCCCACGGATCGTTTGACGCACCCGCACGACCGCGGAATCCGTTTCTCAAAATTCCGTTTGAGGAATTGTTGTTCCAAGGTTGCCGAGTATGCGTTCGGGCGTATCCGAAGTTCACCGCGATGTCGAGCTTCTCGGTTGGCGCTATGCCAAAGTTGGCTCTACCGCCGGTTCGGTTTGAGAAGTTGTTGCGGAAAACTCCGTCTTCCGAGTCGCGATTGAACGACAGGTAATAGTTGAAGTTTTGCCCGCCGCCACGCGCGGAGAGGTTGACCGCGTGGGATTGCCCTTTACGAAGCGCATTCGGGTTACGCCGCACGGGGTCATCCGTGAGCAACCGCTGTTCGCCTGGTGCGTTGGGATCCATTCCGGCGCATCCCGGCCAAACTACGGGATCGGCGATGTTCGAAGGCGTGCACAGCCAAAAATTTGTGGGCGTGCCGACCTGCTCGGTCCACTCCGACTCTCCGACTTCGGCACTGACGTTCCACTGTACGCCTAATGCGCCGCGTTGACCTTTTTTCGTGATGATCTGAATGACGCCGCCAGCTGCATCCGCTCCGTAAAGCGTCGCGGCCGCGGGTCCTTTGATTACCTCAATGCCCTCGATATCGTCGGGGTTGAGGAAGTCGAGCGGACTGCTGCCTTGCACGACACCGTTGCCGGTTGAGAACCCGTCTTGGGTCTCGCTTTCGAAGCGTACACCGTCGATGTAAAACACCGGCTGGTAGCCGCCCTCGATCGAACCAGCGCCCCGAATACGAATGCTCGAGCTGGCACCCGCCTGGCCCGTGTTAGCAACGAGCGTCAAACCAGGTGTGCGCGCCGTGAGCAACTCCTGGAAGTCGTTCATCGAGCCGGCGTTGTCAACAATGTCGGCCGCGCGTATTGTATTGACGCTGTTTCCGATCGCCCGACGTTCCGTTCGACCCGCGGTGCCCGTGACGATGATCTCGTCAAGCGAGATGGCCGCAGCTGTCATCACGAAATCGACGTTCACGGTTTGCCCGGCTGTAACCGACACCGAAGTTTCGGTGCGGTTGTAGCCAATGTTGGCCGCCCGCACGGTTTGACTGCCGATGGGGGCATTGGTGATAGCGTATTCGCCCTGCCGGTTTGTGACGCCCTGGGCAATCGATCCGACGATCACCACGCGGACCCCCGCGAGGGCACGTCCTGTGGCTCCGTTGGTCACCGAACCTGACACGGTGCCAGTAGCCTGGGCAGTGAGTGATGTGGTCCACGACGCGGCTGCCACCAAAGCGACCAGCGCGACTAGAACCGTTTTCCAACGTGAGTTGGTCATGGGTCCTCCCTGAGACTGTTGAGAGACATGGTGTGCCGATTGCGGCTACACCGGGGTCTTGAACCTGGCCGTTGAGCGGAGAGGTCCCCGCAACTTCGGAGGAAGCTGTCGGGGCTGCCTTGGTCAGGAAACGGGCCTTTGGCCTCGATTGGGAAAGTAGCTAAAATTGGCACCCAGATTGCTTGGTTGTCAATCTCCAAGATGCCTGTAAAGCCAGGAATCCTGCGGGTTATAATCGAATAGGCCGTGCTGTTTGACGAGTATTTGCCTAAGCGTGAGTCTCAACCTGCCAACCGTCCAGCAGATTGATGATACGGTCTCCGTATGTTGCGTTGGTCTCAGAGTGGGTGACCTGGATAATGGTCGTCCCTTCGTCATTCAGGCGTTTGAAGAGTTGCATAATCTCCCGGCCCTGAGTGGTGTGGAGGTTACCGGTGGGTTCATCGGCCAGGATCAATTTTGGATTCGCAATCACCGCCCGAGCCACCGCTACCAACTGCTGTTGACCCCCCGAGAGTTGGTTGGGATAGAGATCTTTTTTACCAACGATGTGAAAGCGATCCAGCGCGTCC
>JAZDDC010000370.1:0-9666 GCA_036679565.1 Gemmatimonadota bacterium | reverse complement strand
CGCGCGCCGCGTACCTTGCGTTTCTTGAGACGCATCGCCTCTTTTGCCTGTTTGTCCGCTCTCGCAACTAGGATTTGCTGAAGTCCAGGCGTCGTGTCTCCGTGCTTCGATGAGCGCTGTACGTAGCTGCCATCCGCTTGCATCTCCCAGGCGTTTCTACGGTCTGCTAAACACGCGTCGATCAAGATGCGAAGTTCCTTGCGCAGTTCACGATCAACGATGGGTATGAAGGTCTCCACCCGGCTTTCGAGGTTGCGTTTCATCAGGTCAGCCGATCCAATGTAATACTCCTCGTCCCCGCCGTTCCGGAAGTAAAATACCCTACTGTGTTCCAAGAAACGCCCAACAATGCTCAGTACCGTCACCTTTTCGGACAAGTTCTTTACGCCCGGGCGCAACCGACACGTATCCCGCACGATGAGATCGACCTTGACGCCCGCCTCGGCAGCCTCGTACAGTGCTTTTGTTACGTCTCCGTCTTCGAGTGCGTTCATTTTTAGCTGTATGAGGCCGGATCCCGTTTTGCCCGAGTGTGTCACTTCGCGGGCGATCTTCGCCAAAATGGCCTGTTTGAGCGTTTTCGGCGCGGGCAATATCGACGTATAATGTCGTTTGGGTTTGTAGCCGGTGGTTAGATAGTTAAATAACTCCGTTAAGTCCGCACCGATCGTTTGGTCGCACGTGAGCATGCCGAGATCCGTATACTGCCGCGCTGTCACCTCGTGATAATTGCCCGTGCCGGTGTGTGTGTACCGCCGGAGCATGTCATCGTCTTGTCGAATGACAAGTACCGCCTTGCAATGGGTTTTGAGTCCCATAACACCGTACGTCACGTGAACACCCATTTCCTCCAGGTGGTTGGCCCAACGGATGTTTTTTGCTTCGTCGAAACTTGCTTTGAGTTCCAACACAACCGCCACCTGCTTGCCGTTCCGTGCGGCGTCCCTAAGATGGCGAATGATTTTTGAGTCCGGAGACGTTCGGTACAGGGTCATCTTGATAGCCCGTACTTGCGAGTCCGTGCTTGCTTCCTTGATGAATCGTTCTACGGACGTGTCGAACGATTGATACGGATGATGCAACAGGATCGAACCGGCCTCACGCACTGCGTGAAAAATCGATGACACGTTGAGTAGTAGCGGATGGTCTGCCGGATGGTGCGTGGGATATCGCAATTTGGCGTATCGTAAGTCGGCGATTGCGACCAAATTTGACAAGGCCAGCATTCCATCGACTTCAAACAGATCCGATGGATCTTGCAGACCAAAATTGGCGGTGAGCATGCCATACTGCGAGGCATTCATGCCGCGTGCAATTTCCAGTCGTACGATTGGTGCAAAACGTCGCTTGCGCAAACCCGTTTCTATCAGCGCCAACAAATCCTCGGCGTCTTCTTCTTCCATTTCCGTGTTAGCATTTCGCGTGACGCGGAATGCGTAGCAACGGTCGATCTCCATGCCGGGAAATAGTAGGTCGAGGTTGTGCGCCATCACGCTTTCCAACGGTACAAACGTGTCCAACCCCGGGAGCTGCAGAAAACGTGGAATATCGGTTCCGACGGGCACCTTCACGCGTGCAACCGACGTGGTTGGGTCCTCGGGGTAACGCAATGTCACCAACAAGTTGAGTGACAAATTTGAGACAAAGGGAAAAGGGTGGGCGGGGTCGGTTGACTGAGGAGTCAGCAAAGGAAATATGTTATCGACGAAGTATTCTCGGAGGTGTTTCTGTTGGGCGACGTCGAGGGCTTCGAACGGGACCACCAAAATATCGTGACGACGAAGTTCCTGTAGGATGGCTGCCAGCGCGGTCCGTTTGTGTTCTTCCAGAACACGGACCAATTCGTAACACTCCGTGATCTGTTCTTCCGGTGTTCTCCCATCAATGGTGTGTTCGAGAATTCCGGCCCCGAATTGTTGTTTGAGACCGCCGATTCGCTTCATGAAGAATTCATCGATGTTTGAACTGACGATAGCGATGAAACGCAGCCGCTCCAGCAGTGGATTTCTTGAGTCTTCGGCCTCGCGGAGCACTCGAAAATTAAAATTGAGCCACGTGAGTTCGCGGTTCAGATAGTATCCGGGGTTGGTGAGATCATGCCCTGTGTCCTTGTCCCGCACCGGTACGGGAACTCGATCGGCCGGCGTGCGGTAGCGATCGGTCGCGGTGGTTTTGGACTTGCCCGCCGCCTTTTTGTTAGCCACCGTGGCATCTTTTTGTTTGGCTGTTTGGACGTCGATCATCGTCACGCCGTCTTTGTCAAAACGTTCAAATAGTCGGTGGTGCGAGAAAGTCCCTCCACAAGTGCCGTACGATCGTATCCGAACCCGAATCGAAGATGCTTCGCTGCGTCGAAATGGGAACCCGGTACTAACAATACACCACTGTGTTTGCGAAGGTGATCCACCAACTCGAACGATTCCATTCCGATCGAATATCTCGGAAAGCAAATTGCTCCACACCGCGGCGCAACTACAGAAAAAATGTCGCCGTGTTCTCGGAACCAACTGTCGAGTACCCCATAGTTGGTCGTGACAAGGTCGCGTGCGCGGGCGAGTAACTTGGTCTTGACGCATAGCGCCTTAATAGCGAGGAAGTCCGACAAGCTCGATGGCCCAATGACGGCGTAGTCGTGCCGTGCCGCAGCGTCGGCGACGAATTGGGCCGGCCCAACAACCCACCCTATGCGCAGCCCGGGTAGGCCATACGCTTTTGACAATCCACCGACCACGATCACGTTGTCCGCCGATCCCCAGAATGATTCGGTGATTGGCCCCTTGTGCTCTCCACCGCGATAGACCTCGTCCGCCAAAAGCCATGCGCCGTTTGAGGCCGTCAACGCTATCAGGGTGTCTCGCTCTTGCTGTGTCAGGACATGCCCAGTCGGGTTGTTGGGATTAGTGACAACAACGAGCTTCGTATCGGCGGTGATGGCCTCGCGCGCAGAATCCTCGTCGAGCGCCCAACCTTGGTCGGTCAGGAGATGAAATGGCACAACATCAGCGCCAAGATTTTGTGCAACACCCCAAATTTGTTTGTAGGTCGGCATCTGGATGGCTACTCTTGTCCCACGTTCCACCAAAGACCAACACGATACGAAGTTGGCTTCCGAACTGCCAACGGTCACAAGGACGTTTTCAATTCCGGCCCCCGGGTACATGGATGCGATTGCTGCCTTGAGTTCGTCCGTTCCGTCGGTCTGGCTGTATCCAAGCTTCAATGCGCCAAGCTCAGAGGGATCGACCCCGGTTATGTCCAACAGCTCCGAAAAGGACAACGGTCCAACCCCGCTTTCCGCCAGGTTGTAATCGACGCGGTTTTCCCATTTGTTTTGGTATCGTTCCAGTTCAAACGGTTGAAATGGTACCGAACGGACAGCTGATTGCATGAGTCCCTCAGCGATTGGTGCTGGTCGAACCAGCGTTGAATTTTATCGCCCCGTCGGCGGTCAATGCACGGAGGCGCTAACTTCAGCCTCCGTTTCGGGCGGATTCCTTGGGGTGTAGCTCAATTGGCAGAGCGTCCGGCTGTTAACCGGAAGGTTGGTGGTTCGAGTCCACCCACCCCAGTCCTGTAAGCAGTTGGATTATAACGTAGTTAGCAACGTATATCATGGTATACGCCTCCGTTCGCCGATGACTCTCCAGTCAAGCTGTCCGGCCTCACTCGACCTTCAAGAAAAGCGCGCTTCAAGCAGAGATTGAGCTGTGTTTCTACGCGCGGTCGAGCCCTGTTTTCGTTGCGCCCACGCGGCATTCGCGACGTTACAAATGGGCTGATCTAACGTCGTCCTGGCTGTTCCGGTCGGGCGGGGATCAGTACCGAAAATGTACCGAATCGGCCAAGAACAGAATACGCTGTCCGTCGATCCCCAATGAAAATCCCGGCGTCGAGTCATTTGCCTTTCCTTTATGTATATAGGCCGTTCCTGTGATGGCGATCGGCTCCGGGTCTCGGCATACGGCTTGCTTCATTGACGCCCAGCGCCATGAATCGACCCCGGGGGAATCAGTTGATCGAGGTACAGCACAACCCTATTTCGCTTGCTGTTGGGGAGTCTTCCGCCCCGTTTGGTGACGGTGTGAGGGGCAACGCCAGGGTTGAGGTACTTCGCTCCGTCGCCGCATTTAAGGAGATTCGTGGTGAATGGGAGAGGTTCCTGCTCGAGCATGGTGCCGACCACACATACATGCACGACCCGGCGCTCATCTTGTCCGACCTCAACGGCAATGCGGAGCATGTTCCCCGGTTCATCGTTGTGTACGAAGGCAACGAGATTACATGTGTGGCGCCCTTCTACATCGTTTCTCAACCGTATCGCATTAAACTGGGACTCATTCAACTCGCTGCGCCTCGACTCCGGATGCTCAAGATCTATGGCGGGAATGTTGTGCATCGGAAAGGCCAACCGACGTCGCGGGGACTGGATCACATTTTCCGCACGCTACGAGCCCTGTCGCGCGAGTTTGATTCGATTTCATTTTTTGAGTTGCCCATTGGGGGGGACCTTTGGACGTACTTCGAAAAGTGCGAAAGAAAACCACACGGATTCCGAATGGTTCAGCAAACTGACGATGCTTCGGTGGTCCACTACATTCAACTTCCGGAGACATACGACGAATACCTTTCCTCGTTTAAGACGCGGCGGCGAAAGACGTGGCGCAGGATCGAACGTGATTTTGATGCTCAATGCCCGCGCGGGTATGACCTGGTCAAGCTCACAACACCGGATCAGGCGGAAGAGTTTCTGAAAGACGTGGATACGGTCTACGCAAAAACCTGGCAAGCACGCGCTGTCAAACGCCAGCATGCAACGATTGCAAACAAAGGGTACTACCGGACATCTGCCGAACGAAACTTGTTCAGGTCGTATGTGCTGCGAGTGGATGGTGCGCCAATCGCGTTCTCTTGTGGCTTTCAGCATCGCGGCGTGTATTATTTTGGCGAAACGGGTTACGACTCGGATTGGCGCAAGCACAGCCCGGGCACGGTTTTACTGTTGAGAATGCTCGAGGACCTGTGTGCGCATGACCGTCCGAGGGAGTGCAACTTTGGATTTGGTGCCGGACTGCAAAAAGAAACGTTTGGAAACAGAGTGGAAGCGGTCAGCAATCTCAGTCTGGTACGTGATACGTCGATACGTGGTGCTGTTGTTATCAGAAGCGACGCGAGCGCGCAGTGGTTCTATAGGATGATGAGGCGGACGGTCACCCGTTTTGGGATTGACCATTGGATACGGGAGCGGATCAAGCGTCAATGACGCGGACCACTTATCAAATGCCGACCCGGTGCGTGTTTATTCCGAGTCGTTGTCCGCGTCGAGGATTTCCCGCACCGCAGTCACCAACTCTGTAAGATCGTATGGTTTGCGGAGGAATCCCTCAGCCACACGCCCGATGTCTTCTCGCTCGCGTGATGAATACCCGGTTTGAATGATGACCGGTGGCGCGTTGCCGCGTTCCTGCAGTGCGTCGTACACATCCCAGCCAGACATCTTAGGCATCATAATGTCCAGGATGACTAAGTTTACATCCCCTCGATGCTCATCGTATACGTTGAGTCCTTCGTCACCGTCGCTTGCTTCCAACACGCGGTAGCCCTGATGTTGAAGGGCTTTGCGGAGTATTCGTCGTACAGAAGGTTCGTCGTCCACCACCAGGATCGTTTCGTCGCCGCCTCGTGCAACTGGTGCGGTGCGGGACGGGGTACTCGAATGACTTCGTGGGATGTAGACCGCAAAGACGGTCCCAACGCCAGGTGTACTCTCGACTGCGATACCTCCTTCATGGCTCTTTAGGGCGTCGTAAACGCCGGCCAATCCAAGCCCTGCGCCCTGTCGAGGTTTCGTTGTAAAAAATGGCTCGAAAATACGTGGTAACGTTTCTGCTGTCATGCCACGACCGTCGTCTTTGATGGTAATACGCACGAATTCAGTACCGGAACGCTCTAGCGGCACGGGGTCGTTCGCGGCAGCGATCACGATAGATGTATCGAACGATATGTTGCCGCCGTCGGGCATGGCGTCGCGCGCATTTTGGATGAAACTTGCCAGGACGTCGCCGATCTGTTGTTGATCAATGAGAACAATCGCGTCCTCGTGATGATAACTTGTGGTAAACGAAATCGAGTCCGGACACTCGGCTCTTGCGGCTATGACACAGTCGTCGATCAGTGTCTGTGGATTGACCGGGCGTCGCTTGCCGGGTGTCGGTTCCGAAACACGCTGGAGCTGACGAACCAAACGCGCCGCTCGTCGCACTTCTCGCCGCGCACTCTGGATCTCGATTGTTGCCCCGCGAGGATCACTGTCTATGTGATCTGAGCTTGTCTCTAAGTACCCGCTGATTGCAGCGAGCGCGTTGTTGAAATTATTGGCGACATGACCAGCCAGAGACCTAACGGCCTCCATCTTCAGCGACTCTCGAAGACGCGCTTCGTGAAACTCTCGATCGGTCACGTCGTGGAGCATGACCAACCACTGGAGGGGCACGATGGATGCCGCAAGTTGCGCGACACGCACTTCGTAGCGCCGGCCAGCGTTTCGTGGAACGCGACAGGGGATAGGACGGTTGGGGTTTGCATGAATCAACTTCGCCACGGCGACGTCTCGACGATCTCCAATATGGACAAAGTCCTGGGGCGAACAACCAATGATCTCACTCGCCGGTTCGTTCAACACCTCGACGGCCTTTGCGTTGCAATCTACGGTGATGCCGTGATCATCGACGAGCAGCGTTGCGTCCGGGAGTGCTTCCAATATCGCTCGAGTACTGGCTTCCGTTGTGTATGTTTGGGGCAGGGTTGGCATGGATGTTACGTGTCCTGCCAAAGGTCTTCGATGATACGCACGAGGTCCACGAGTTCGTAGGGTTTTTGCAAACTCGGGCAGCCGCATTGCTTCAAAAACTCACGCGTTTCGGGTCGCATCATATCGCCACTCATGAATACGATGCGCGATGTCATGTGTGGATACCCTTTTTCCAGAACACGGTACAACTCTTCGCCGTTCAATCCGGGCATGCGAATATCGGAGACGACCACGTCGAAATCTTTGTTTGAAAGTGCCTTGATGGCGTCAGCGCCTGTTGCGACAGTTTCGACGGCGCATCCGTAGCGCCGCAAGAACCGCCCGACACTTCGTCGTATTCCCGCTTCATCGTCCACGAGGAGAACGCTGCCGCGTGTGGTGGGCTGGTCAGATAGATCGGTGAATGACGGACGTTCGGTTGCGGCCCGTGGTTGGCCGAGCGGTGCTTGCGTCGTAGGAAGCAAAATAGTGAAAGCCGCGCCACCGGATTCACGGTCGGCTACGGACAGCTGCCCCCCGTGACCGGCGATGACGCCGGCTGCTATCGAAAGTCCGAGACCGGTTCCTTCACCGGCTTGTTTGGTCGTGAAGAAAGCCTTGAAGATTGTGCGGTGGAGGTCGGCGGGTACACCGGGGCCATCGTCCGCTACCGTGAGCTGGACGTGGTCCGGCCCGGGTGCCACGGTGATGGTGATGGTGCCACGTCCTTTGTACGAATGAATAGCCTGCTGTGCGTTGATGATAAGATTCATCAAGACTTGTTGCAGATGACTCTCGACACCAAGTATCCACCCAGACGTCGGATGGTCCTTGTCGAAATCGGAGATATTCGTGTGTAAAGCAACGTTGTGCTGGATAAGATGATGTCGCGAAACCGCCGCCACTTGATGGACGATATTGGCTACCGATACTGGTTCCCAAGACGGCTCTTCGGATCGGGCAAAGGCAAGAAGGTTGCCGACGATTTGCCCCGCCCGTTGTGCCTCCCCGAGGATCAACTCCAGATCTTCGCGCAGTTGCGTGACCGGCCCGGTTTCAGCGAACGACATCTCACCCATAGGCCCGTTACCCGAACTCTCGCCCTCCGCAGGGCGCGGCCAAAAGGCAAGTATCGCCTGGGCACTTGCGGCAATGGTCGCGAGCGGATTGCTGAGATCATGTGCGACGCTTGAGGCCATGTGGCCGATGACCGAGAGTTTCTCCTGTTGGAGTGTCTCCTCGGAAATCGGACTGGCCACATCGTCCGTTTTGATCGTCCGCGAGTGATTACTGCCAGACATGACGGATCCCCGCCCTGGAAGCGTGCGGTCCCACGGTTTGCTGTGCGTCCACGCCTAGCATTCTGCTCCTCTCGTACGGCTTAGAGGGTCTGAAGATCAGAGAGTAAGCTTTGGGCCGTGGCCTCTTGGACCTGTGGGCTGTCGTAGAATCCGTCCTGCACCCGTGTCAAAACGGCCTGGATACGCTCGGCGCTGAGCCCATCGTTTTGCGCCGCGGGGCCGACTTCGCTGTTGGGCGAGATCTCCACGGCCGACAATGCCCGCGCCGTTGCGGAGATCTCCACTCGATCTCCTGTCGATGCGGTGCGTCCGTTGGAGCCGTGATTGCTGCCGCTGGAAATCCCATCGGCCTCTTGTGCCTTGCCAGATCGGATGGGCCCAGAGCCCATTGAACCGCCTGCGCCATCTATACCGTTTATGGACATGTTGATCCTTTCGCTATTTATCAGTATCGGTCGCGTTCCTGACTGCTTGAGCAGGCCCATGAACGCGTATCCGGTGCTAAGCCACTGCCGGGTGTTCGTCCTCTTGCTTCAGTATCGGCTAGCTGTTTCAGAAACTTTAAGCCCAAATGTTGTCGATCAGGTGCGGATATTGAGCAGCGCCGGCGGTGGAGGCGTGGTGCCAAGGTTGGAGTTGTTGGGGTCGAGAGTCCCCATTTCGCTCAACAGGTTGGTGCGTTCTAACGCGAGCGCCTTGCCCACCTCGTTGCTACCTGTCTCCGCCCGCGAGAAAACCGTTCGCAATTTGCGCTGGATGTCGCCCCATTCGATTACATCGACTGGGTTGAGTATCTGTGCGGTGTTCAGTCGGCGATCCGCGCGGCGCGCAGCGGCCAGTACTGGTTCGGCGTTTCTCGCGAGGGCAGCGGCCCCGCCAACCCGCCCGTCACGCAACGCGGCGGACTGGGCTGACATGATGTCCGCATAGCGAGACAAGAGTGCATGTAGCTCGTGGGCAATGGCGGTTGGGTCTTGTCTGATCGACATGAACGTCAGATTTATCTGTTGAGCGCTTCCTGCTCATCGACGGCGTGTATCCAGGCCTCGAGCAGGGTCTCGGTCATCTTCTCGAGTCGAACGAGGGAATCGGGATCTCGTTGGACACCGACGGCAAGTAATTCTCGAAGCATGAACGTGTAGATGCCGCCGAGCCTTTCGGCGATTTCGCCGCCTTCCTCGAAGTTCAAAGCACCCAACAGCTCTTCGACGGCCGTGCTGGCTTTGTCCAAGTGTGTGGCGGCAAGTTCCCAGTCGGAGGACCGAAGATTCTCTTCGGCCCGTCTGAGCATCACGACCAGGTGACCGTAAATCTTGACTATCCGTCGACCGGGGCTTTCCGCCAAGACGTCAAGTGTGTGGTACGATCGAAGTGCTGGGATACTTGTCATCGTCTTATTGGTGCGAGTGATGTGCGGAAGCTGCCAAGCATGGCTTGCTGCGATTGGAATCGAGCGACCAGTTCTTCCATTCGGAAAAAACGCTGTAAAAGTATCTGGCGTCGAAGCTCAAGTCGCTCCTCGAGTCTCGTCGCACGCCGCTCTAAACTTTCGTTTCGTCGTTTGAGGCCGTCTTCTTT
>JAZDDC010000037.1:0-2367 GCA_036679565.1 Gemmatimonadota bacterium | reverse complement strand
CCGGTTTCTGCTTCAAAGCTTATCAATCTTCCACGCTCAAAACGCATGGTAAGCCCTTGAACCGGCATGCCATTCCAAAGCGCATCCGGAAACGCTATCGACCCATTGACCGTTTCCTCTAGGGGCGCGACACGAATGGCGCCTGCCGGTAATTCGATCTCCCTATCGATAAGGTTTCCCGCTGCCACCGCCCTTCGAGCCGAAGCATTCCCATCTTGTTTGGTAACGGGCCGGTCACCAATCTCAAAGCTGATGTCCGTTCCATCCGGTGTCGTGACCCGAACCGAATTACGTCTCATTGCCTCTTCGAATCGCGATTGCATGGCCGACAACTCGGTGTAATCCGTATCCAACAGGGTGCGGGCATAGAGTTGATCGACATCGTCGTCATTGGCCATGAGATTGCCGTTCATGTCGTACGCGCCGGCCCAGTGAAAGTGAATGGTGCGCGCTCGATTCATACGAAGAATATCCTGCATAGCCGCGTAGGGCACGTGTTCTGTGCTGGCACCGGGCATCATCACAGCGATGTCCACATCTTGGAAATGCCGGACCAGTTGTTCTGATGTCTTTCCCATTGCCTCCCGCGTGAAATCGCTGCTCCAGGTCCGCGGCGCTTCTTCGCCAACGGCCACGACGCCAAGGTCTATCGCGCCCGCGCTCACTATTGCACGTCGTGCGTGCGCGATGAGAAGATTGAATCGTCCCGGTTGGGCGACGAACAAAACGCGTTCGCCGGGTTCAAGCTGCATCCGCCCCACCAATGCTTCGCCGAGTTCGCCAAGGGGAGGTGTTTGCGCCAGGACCGGTGGACCCGGACCGGCCAACATGGCAATAGTCATTGGGAACCGTAGAACCTTTGTGTTCATGTTGCTACCTACCCCGTTCATCACGTAGGACTTGTATCAATCGCTCGTTGCCCGGTTGGTCTAAAAACTCGTCCCATTCCAGAAAATATCCCGATGGGTCATATCCGACGAACGTACGTACCCGCCCGCTTTCGTCGCCAAGCTCCTCCGTTCGAAATTCAAAACCGTCCTGCTGTTGCATGTGATCGAACCAACCTTCAATGCTATCGGTAAGGAACGATATTGTGACGCCTTTTTGCTCTGTGGCGGTGTGTAACCCACGGGCACCATCCACGAACCCGATGAATCCAGTGCGAGACGTGGGGTAAATTTTTGCCCAACCCTGATCGACAATCAATTCTGAACCCAAGGCATCCTCATAAAACTGCTGAATGGGTTCTAGCTGATCGAAGTACAGCCATAACACGGTCGCGGTTATCGTGAGGTTGCCATCTCCCACCGATGATACCAGCGGTTCAATCTCGGCGAGGAGCGGCATCAGATGTTCGTTTTCCGCGTGCCGGTTAAATCGTTCGAACTCCAAGAAGTATCCTTCAGGATCGATGGCCACGAACCCGTCGTGCGGTCCGCCGTCTGCGACATTCAACTCTGAACGTATTGCAACACCTGTTTGTGTGAGGCGTGCATACCAAGCTTCGACCTGGTCCGTCACGAGTGCCAGCGTAACCGACTTTGGCTCGCTGGCTGAATGCATGCCGGAATCGGCATTGACCAATGTTAGAAACGAGGTAGGCGCCACCTGCAGGATTTTCGCGAACCCGAAATCCGAAACAGTCTCGAGCCCCAAGACCTCATTGTAAAATGATTCCGCGGCCGGGACATCTTGGTAATAGTAGAAAGCGTTGTTCGCAATGATCGGTGATGGGGTGCTCCGCGTCTCATCCGACGAATCACCAGCGGAACAGGCTACGGTTACCATTGCCACGATTGCCGCCGCGCTACTGGACAGACCTCGGCTCCTCATTGCGAAATACGTGCGTCGAATCGTTCTGTCATCGTTCCGATTGGCAAGAGAAAATTTGTTTCGCTAGTGACGCGTATGCTTTCGTAACATTCGCGGCCCAACTTCAGCCCCGTACACATTTCCCATCGCATCGACCGCAACACCCTCAGCACCACTGGTACCCGAATCGTCTGGATCGGGCTCCGGGTCAGCAATAAAGTCAGTGACCCATCCGTCCCGCACACTCCCGATGTAAATCCCACGCTTCCATCCCGGATTCCGCCGTGTGTTCGATTCAGAATCCGCCGCGTACAGCACATCGTTTTCGTCTATGAACAGGCCACTGGGACGACCGAACTGCGTCCACGTGGCCAAATGTGTACCGTCTTGATCGAATATTTGTATGCGGCTGTTCGCGCGGTCACCGACAAACAAACGACCTTCGGAATCCATCGCCAAAGCATGAGGGTCTCGAAACTCACCGTTTTCCGCTCCCGTAGTGCCCCATTCCTTTATATAGGTACCGTCCCCGGAATATTTCACAACGCGGTTGTT
>JAZDDC010000369.1:0-2730 GCA_036679565.1 Gemmatimonadota bacterium | reverse complement strand
GTGTCAGGTGAACACCGGCCTTTGTGAAGGCCCGGATGGCGTGTTGGGACAGCGCGAGGCCCAAACGGTTGGTGGACTGTCGTGAACGTGTCAGACAGTCATCGATAGATCTTCCGGGTAGGCGGCGCCACTCCTCAGGGGGGGGTGGTGTACGAGGGCCGGCCGGTCTCCGGCCGGTTCGGAATACCAGTTCGGCATCGCCGCCGGGAACGCGTCTGTCGGGTTCTTCAATGCTGCAATGGGTGCCTGGCGCGTGGTTTGGAGAAACATCGCCTTCGGTTCCGTTGGCGAAGAGATGAAACGCACGTGATCGAAACACGCAGTCCGATGGGTTGGTGTTACCATTGTCATCTCGCGTGGCACATTGTAGGGGATCTGAAGAGGGCAGGCTACTATTTAGTGATTCGATGTGGCGTTCGAGTTCTCGCTCCACGATGGCATGTATGTCGCCATCTATGAGTGTGTTGACAGGTGGGTTCCCCGTGCCGTGGATGGCGTAAATACTGAAGGCGCCGCGTGGGCGGCAGTTGGTCCAACCGGCATCGCACTGATCTACTCGCAACAATCGCATTACGCGATCGACAGCCTCCCGACGTTGACGATCGAGTGTCTGCGGGAGAGTCTCGTCTGGGCGTCCCGGTTCAATGTTGGTGAATCGTCCTTCACCATTTAGGAGGAAGGCGTCAAAGCTACGGTTTCGTGTCAAGCCTTCGTCCGCCGACACCACGACGGTATCCCATGAAGCTTTTGCTGGGCGCATGTCGTCGAATGCCGTTTCGATCGCGTCAGCGAATCTGCCAACAAGGAAGTCGACCATCGTGGGGTCGTATCCCGCGTACGGTGTTGATTCTTCGTTGTATGTCCGAACGCCGAAGTGACTGCCGGGTGCGGAGTGGGTGTGCGTAACGGAGACAACTAGGCGGTCGGCACCGATCCCGGTACGCGCGTGAACATGTTCCGCTGTGAGGCGATGAAGGTTGGCAGAACCAAGGCCCAGGTCGGCCGTGACGAACGCCATGCGTTCGCCGGTGGCGTCTTCCAAAACAAGCGCGCGTGCGTATAACCGGTGTCGGTAACCGGTCGATTGGCCGCCTTCGATCGAATTGCCTGCCAACGGAAATCCCGGGGCGGGTGTGATATCGATTTTTCCGAACCCGGCGTACAACCCCGTGTGTTCCGCTCGCGGTGGTGATGAGAGGGGTCGCGGAAGTTGGAAGCCGGTGTTCTGCTGGCCACATGCCAACGCCAAACATGTGGCAAGACATGCGAATCCAAACTTACGTTTTTTATCCATGACATGGCCCGGGAACGTGTGATTGTGTGAGCGTTGCACCTGTCAACAGACCTGGCGGGTTGGCTCGCATCGAGGCCCCGACCATTGAAGGCCAATCGTCAACCAAGTATCCCTGAGCCGCTGTAAGCCGGCCATGTGTGTTTGTGTTGTCTGGTCGAGATTAAACTGCAGATGGAACCCGACGGTTGCCGCGAATTGGGCGTGTACGACGTTGAATAGTGACACGGGCAGATAACCCGTCACGGTCGAGGCGGTGATTGTCGCGTATTTGAATCCTGCGTCCCGGAAGCGTTCAATGCCTGCCACCGAATCTTGGCTGATGTTGTATCCGGTGGCACCGGTCAGAAGTATCGATCCAATGGGTGCTTTTACCTGAGTCCAGAGGGGGACCCGCAACATCAAGGAGGCTTCGATAAACCCGCCATTTGCCTTGTCAATATCGTGGAAGTAATCGACACGTGGTACCACGATTGGAAGATTGAGTAGCTGTACACGACCGTACAGTTCGTGTGTGTTGAACACACCGACGGGCACCCGGTCAGCGCGGCGCGCATTGAAGCGGTACCAATTCCAACCTGCGGCTAAGTCGATATTCCCGAGGTTGGCGGCGAGTTCGGCCCAGATGTTTGACTCGCCCAACAGGGTTCTGGCATACCCGAACTCGTTAACATTGGGTGATGTCATTTCGACGGTGGTCCACGCACCGGCGGTCACGCTGAAACGACCATCGCCGTGAGATACGTAAACATCCGGCTGCAACACCATGCCATCACGGACTGTCAAACCACGCCACTCGTATCGCGTGTGCCACGTGACATCGGTGCCGTATCTGAATTGCGCCGACGCGGGTACGGTACTCGCGCCGAGTATTACGTACAGGCCGATGGTGTGGCTCATGAAGCGTATGTTGCGCACGTGTCAATGCTCTCGGTCGTACCAGGGATGCGGTTGTGTTGGGCGGGAATGTAGTGGCTGGCGTGGTTGGTCGAAAGGCTACGTCGCGGTGTGTAGCACGTCATTGCTGCAGCGTCAATCCGATCTCGTCCAAAAACCGGTGATGGCCGGTGAATTGTCCAAATCGCTCGTCAGTCCGTGTCAGGACGAGTCGGTCTTTGGCACGTGTCATTCCCACGTACAATAACCGTCGAGCTTCTTGTGTTTCGTCCTCCTGCTGATCGACCGTTTCGTGGTACCCCGGCAGTTGATAGTCTTCCACGCCAACAATATATACTCGGGAGAACTCGAGTCCTTTCGTGGAGTGTAGCGTCAGGAGATTCAGTCGGTGTGGATCGACGTCCACGCCTTCCGAAGTCGAAAGTGTAACACGCTCGAGAAACTGCGTGAGACTCTCGTCCAATGTGGGCGCGTGGCTGGCATCGATCAGTGCTTTGAGTCGGGCCATCGCTGCAGGATAGCGTTCGCTCGCGCTTCGTTCG
>JAZDDC010000368.1:0-3356 GCA_036679565.1 Gemmatimonadota bacterium | reverse complement strand
CATTCCGGAGGGAATGAAGGATCGATTTTGCGTGCTCAACAAGGCGTCTCTATGAACAACAGTTGTCGTGTGCCTCATGCGCACGAGACTCTGATTTAATTTACGCATTACGTCGGCTCAGTGCTTTGCTTACAAGAACTAGATAGCGCAGTGCAAATAGAGAGCCAAAACTCTACGCGAATCTGTGCGTTTGTGTGTCGATTGCTGTGGCAATTACGCATCAATGTGGTGCGCGTACGCGACTCACTGTCAAAAATCTATGCGGCTAGGACAAAACCGCCCCGTAGACAGGATGTTTTTCGACGCGTGAGCGCATCACACCAACTTTTAATTCGTTTTTTTTGTGGAGTTCGAGGAGGAGGAAATGTGACGTCTGACCAGAGGTGCTAGAGGTACGGACTTGCCAATCCCGCAATTCCATCGCGCAATTGGATCAATAAACTGCGGCTTTCAATATCGTTCAATGTGACCACCCGACCACTCTTGACCTTCCGATCGATGAGCGCATCGAGTTCTCCCACCAACCCCTTCCCATAACACTCGAGATTGAACTCGAAGTTCAAACGCAGGCTCCGTGGATCCCAATTCGCCGAACCAATCGTGGTCCACACATGATCCACAACCATGATCTTTGTATGGTCAAATGGCGGCGGGCTCATGATGACACGACAACCGTGACTCAACAGACGCGAGAGAAGGTGTGTGGTCGCCCACTGAATGAAGGGAAGGTTGTTCTTCTCGGGAAGAATGATCTCAACGTTGACACCACGCATTGCCGCGACGTTCAAGACCGCAATGAGTGGATCTTCCGGTAAAAAATATGGCGTCACAATGCGGATGGACGACTCCGCGGCTGCCACCGCACCCATGAGTGTCCAGCGAAGCTTGTCCAAGTCCCCGTCGGGGCCGTCCGGGATACCGCGGGACATCACCGGTCCACATCGCTCCAGAAACGGAAACCACGCGTCACCATCCAATAATTCACGTGTGGAAAACGCCCAGTCCTCAGCAAAGACGTGCATCATCTGCGCTACGACCGGCCCACGTACCAGGAAATGCACGTCCTGCACCGGAGATTTGGGGTTAGCGTTCAGCACATGCCCCGCGCGAATGTTCATACCACCCGTAAACGCCACGCTACCATCCACGACCAGAATCTTGCGGTGACTGCGAAGATTCATGTACGGCATCCGCCACGGCAACTTGGAATGTAGGAAACGCGCCACTCGAATCTCACGCTTCTTCAACGCACGAACGATTGGCGGCCACGAATAGCGTGCACCGACACTATCCACCAGAACACGCACACGAACACCACGATCCTTTGCGCGGGCCAACGCATCCGCAAACATCTTTCCGGTAACGTCGTTGTCGAAGATGTATGTGCCGAGCGCGACGCTGACTTCGGCATTGTCGATAGCATCGATCATGGCTGGAAAGGCCTGATCTCCGTTCACCAACATGCGAACTTCATTGCCCACCGTCAGGGGCGTGCGTGTGACACGATCCACCAGCCGCCACAGCGGTTGCAGGTGCTCGCCACCGGGGGGTAGTGCATCCTCCTGGCTCTGTTGCTCAATGCGGAGTTCTTCCGTCGTGGCCTTGAGGCGGAGACGGTCTCTACGCAATTCGGTTGCTCTTCGCCTAATTCTATTGATGCCAAGCAGGACATAGAGGACCGAACCCACGATCGGGACAAACCAGATGACAGCTACCCAACCGACCGTCGCTCGGGTATCCCGCTTGGTCAGGACCGCATGGACCGACGCTGACATCGATAGAGTGAAGGTGAGGGCAGCCAGAACCGCAGGCCACAGCCTGACTAGGACATCAATCATGACGGCGGGAACGAAATCAGTCCGATACCGAATGAGCAAGAGGCAAGTGTGTCCCACATCACAGTTGGCAGACGGATTGCCGACAATTGATGGGGGCGCTGCCATTTTTGGGGAAATGCAGGCGTTTTAAGGGTCCGCCCCTCTAACAATCGACCATAAACAAAGCCAACTCATGAAAACAACAGACACCCGCCGCGTGCGGGTCGAATTGCTCGCGGTGATCTTAGTCTTGGCCATCACGTCCTGTAAGACGGTCATTGATCCACCGCCGCCGGACCCGACGCCAACCACAATGTCCAAGATCGAAGGGGACGGTCAGACGGGCACAGTGGGAACGGCCCTTCCGGTCAGCCTGACCATACAAGTGAATGATCAAAACGGCGCCGCTTTGTCCGGTGTCGCTGTGACATTCACAACCGCGGACGGCGCGCTGAGCGCGACCACGGGTTCGACCGACGGGTCGGGACAAGCCTCTACAACCTGGACACTCGGCAATACGGCCGGTGGCCAGCAGGTTCAAGCGGCGGTCGCAAGCGCGAGTTCGGTCACACAGGCATTCACCGCAACCGGCACACCGGACGCTGCGGTGACACTCGAACTGTCAGGCGGGAACGATCAATTCGGACTAGTCGGGTCAGTGCTCGCCAACCCAATCTCGGCACGCGCGGTAGATCAATTTTCCAACGGGGTATCGGGCGTGGACGTGACGTTCGCCGTGACGTTGGGTGGCGGGTCAATCGCCCCAACAACCGTAATGACGGACGCCAGTGGTGATGCAATGGCAACCTGGACTTTGGGACCGAACGCCGGACCCAACACCGCCACGGCCACGTCGGTCGGATTGACCGGATCGCCCGTCGCGTTCATGGCCACGGGTTCATTACTCTCACTTTCCAATGTCACGCCCGATCCACTTGTCGAAGGCGGGTCCGCCACACTCATCGGTACCGGATTCTCCTCGACCCCGGCTGGCAACACGGTGATGATTGGTGGCCAGCAAGCCGTTGTGCTGAGCGCGACGGGCACCGCGTTGTCTATCACAATCCCACAACGTGATTGTAGACCCGCCGAGGATGTGAACGTCACGGTGATGGTATCCGGACAGACAACGAATCCGGTTGGCCGCCGGTTGAGTCCGGCAAACACCTTGAATATGGCGATCGGCGATCACGTGATTCTTGCACAGCCAAACGATCTGTGTCTTCAGTTCCTACCCGATGCGTTGGGCGGTGACGAATATATGATTGGCGTTGGGTCGCCCGCCGAAGTAGACGGAACGGTCCAGTACGCCCTCATTGCACAGACGGGTGCCGCAACCGTTCCGCCACCGGCCGACTTCCGGCCGGCGCAGCGCGATCAAACGAGTCGTCCCGGCCCAACACTCGACCAGCTCCAGTTCGTCGAACGTCAACAACGTCATGATGCGGTTGAGACGCGTTTGCGAACATGGGAGCGTGACAACCTCTCGTTTAACAGCGCCAGCACAACAATGCGCGCCAACGCCGTGGCCGCATTTGC
>JAZDDC010000367.1:0-4776 GCA_036679565.1 Gemmatimonadota bacterium | reverse complement strand
GTGCCGTACCTCGATTCGACCTCCATTATGGAACTGGGAACGGTTCCCGAACATCTCATCATAGTCGGAGGGGGATACATCGGCCTGGAGTTCGGTCAAATGTTTCGGCGCTTCGGCGCGGACGTCACGATTATCGAGCAAGCACCGCGGTGTCTCCCGCGCGAAGACCCTGACATCTGTTCGACTATGTCCGATATCTTGAAGGACGACGGAATCAATCTCCTCGTCGGGTCGAGGCCCTCGCGTATCAAAGGGGACGGCGACATGATCACCGTGGAGCTGCAGGGCGCGAGTGCTGGGACTGAGATCACCGGCTCGCACCTTTTGGTGGCTGCGGGACGGCAACCCAATTCCGACATGCTCAATCTCGAGGCTGCGGGCGTAGAGGCAGACGAGCGTGGATTCATCCGCGTCAATGAGAAACTCGAAACAAACGTGCCCGCCATTTACGCGTTTGGAGACGTGAAAGGCGGGCCGGCCTTCACTCACATAGCGTATGACGATTTTCGCATCCTGCGTGCCAACCTGATAGACGGAGCATCGGAAACCGTCACCGGTCGGTTGGTACCGTATACCGTCTTCACGGACCCTCAACTCGGTCGGGTGGGCATGACCGAGGAACAGGCGCGAGCACACAAAGGGAATGTCGGCGTCGCGAAGATGCCCATGTCTTCCGTTGCACGTGCACTCGAGATGGACGAAAGCCGCGGCCTCATGAAGGTCGTCGTTGACTTGGACACGGAGCAGGTCTTGGGTGCTGCGATACTCGGAATTGAAGGTGGCGAGATCATGTCAATGTTACAGATAGCCATGATGGGAAAACTGCCCTACACCGCTCTGCGGGATGGGATATTTTCCCACCCGAGCTTCGTGGAGTCATTTAATAATCTCTTCAAAAAGGTCGGGCGATTGGTGGTGACCGACTAAGCAAGACATACCGAACTTGCTCGTCACACGGATTCCGAGATCGGCGTAACAGCCGCTGTTGAGGTACCGCCAGGAGAAATTTATTATGTCCTCACTCGATGGAGGCTCAAGGTGCGATCGCTAAAAGCTGTTGGGCGATGTTGATTATTGGCGGCTCCGCCGGGTCCAGGCTCAAAGTCCACTCGTAACATGTCGCCGTTGACCTCGACTATCCCGAACATGGTCATCCCCGCGAGGGGACCATCCGGAAACCCGTAGAGTTCGAGGGCGAACGGGCTCACAGAAGTGTCCAGCCAATAGCGAAGCACCTATTCAAAATCCCTCGCGGGACATTCCGCTGCACGGCACCACCGTCAGACAATTTCTATGACGATCTTGCCACTGGCCTTGTTCTCGTCCATCGTGATGTGCGCCTCCCGTAGCTTCTCGAAAGGGAAGGTGGGTCCGAGCTTGACCTTGAGTTCGCCAGACTCGACGAGCGAGACGTATTCTTGAAGTTGCACGGATGTGATATCGGACGACTCACCGGCGTACGAGGTCAACTTTACGCCAGTTGGCACATCAGCCATAGGTCGAAATTCCGATAGAACCCACTCACCGCCAAGAATGCCGGTCATGCACACGATGCCACCTCGTCGCGCCGCCTGCAGTGAATCCAGCAACGTCGTGGCACCCACCAACTCGAGGACACGGTCGAAACCATCCGGGTAGATCGCTCGGGCCTTGTGCGCTATGGATCCATTGTCCACTAGCACGTGAGTAGCTCCTGCCGCCACGAGTTCGTCGGCCTTGGCAGCACTTCGAGTGGTCGCCGTAAGCTCGAGACCTGCCGCGCTCGCGAGAGCGATGGTTGCGAAGCCGATGGAAGATGTGGCACCTCGCACAAGGAGGTTCTCCGCACGGTCAATCTCCAGGCCGGTATGGAGCGAGCCGTGGACGGCCTGCAGCATCTCGGGCAGCGCTCCGAGGATCTTCCAATCCAGGTTCGTCTGCAAGGGGAACACGTGCTGTGATGGGACGAGAACATACTCGGCATACGACCCGTCGAACTCCCGCCCCATCCCACCCATCAATGCCGCGACTCGCATACCACGCGACAGGTTCGTGCCGGGCGCGGCAACCACTTCACCGACGCACTCGATGCCGAGTACTCGGGGGAACTTCACGGCCGGCGACTTCCCTCTCCGTGTGAACCACTCCGATCGGTTGAGCCCGAATGCCCGGTTGCGAATCAAAACCCAACCGTCGCGAGGCTCTGGCCGAGGCATTTCTTGGAGCTCGAGCTGTTCCGGGCCGCCGGGTTCTTCGATCACGAACGCGCGCATCATTTCCATCTTCGGTCCTTGCGGCCAGCCATATCGGGCCATCTCCTAGTCTAGGTTTCGCGAGTGTACTCAGCGATGACCGTCGTGCTTGCCACGGACGACGCGAAGAACTTTGTCTTGATCGTCCGGTAAGACTCCGCCGAGAAAAACTGCTCCATCACCCGCTTGTCGGGAAAGTAGATCGTGAACACTCGATTGATCTCGTTTTCGGTTTGGCTCTTGAGAACTTCCGCGATCTTGAAGTCGTAGCCAAAACCACCACCGCACTCGATCAAGGCCGGGGTCATCTTCTCCCGGTAGTCCCGGTACACCTTGTCGTTGGTGACCTGGAGTCCGACGAGTATTTCGTATACCAATGGCTAACCTCCGTAGGTTTTGTCGAGACAGGTGCAAAGTTTGCAGGGAGGGCGAAATAACCGTATTCCTTATATATATAGAAGACGCTCAATATATATAGAAGACGCTCAATTACATGAAGAAACGTTGTTTCAGCTACTCGACCGGCAAGGTCGAGCGGTGGCAATACATACGTCGCCACCGCTCGCGACTGCCTCATCGACTACAACCCGATTGTCAAGCCGCCAACCCAACCCACATCGAACTGCGTTCCGTCCAGCGTTCCACCGTCAAAATCATAGACCCAACCGGTGCCCTGCGAAAAAATGCTGAGCCGGGAATTGGCAATCCGATAGGAGAGACCAAGACCAAAACGTCCAGCAAGACGAGTAAAGCTGTCTAGACTGGATGTATCCTGTGGGTCCAACGTGACACCGCCAGCACCGCCGAAGACGTAGGGGACGAACGACCGGAGCGGTAGACGAATCTGAACATCAGCACCGTAGTAGTATCGATTTATCTCGGCACCCTGCAGGCCCAAACCCGCATCATCGTCAAAGTCGCTGCGGGCGAACGTGAAGTCCCCTCGCACTCCTACGTTTTTACTGAAATTCCACCCAATCCCACCACCGACCTGGAACCCGAGGTCGAAATCTGCCGTGCCCGAGTTGTTGAGGTCAGAGGTCGACGAGTAGCCGCCTCCGTGCGCAAACACGACGACCTTCCGTTCTTGCGCCACCAACGTGTTGGTTGCAAACAGTGTGGCTACTCCAAACGCTTTAAGACCACGAACGATAAACATTGTAAGTACCTCCCCGCGCCAGATGCCGTTGGTGTGGCAACCGCGCCAAACAAGTGATTGAACGCATACGGTTATCTCGGTAACCGCAGCAGAACATGAAACAAACTCACAATCGACGGTCAGAGTTCCAACCCTTGCCCTGTGTGTCCGATCGCAGTTAACGCGAGCAATTGCGGCGTCAGATTCGGCTTCCATGCGCCTTGCAATAGTTACTTGCGGTCCGTACGGGGATCGTACGGATCACCGCAGCACAACAGTCGACAAGGTCAGCTGGTTGGCCACGGTGAGTTGGATCTGATCGCCTGGGCCAACGTTGACATAATGCGTGACATATGTGTCACGAGAGCCGAATGGTCGCAAAACAAACCTGGCATTCGCGGCGAGGCTGATCTCAGCTTTTACACGACCGCGTAGTTTGATCACCGCGTTGGTGAGACTTACAACCCTCCCAACACGTACAAGCGAACCTGACTCGGAAGCGAAGTAGATGTTCATGTCATGCCAATTTTGATTGCGCACGTACAATGACGTCGGCGCCGGAGAGACAAGACTTCGCATTCCGTTTGTTCTAGTTCCCGCGCAACCGTTTGCACCCATCATGACTCCGATTGTGAGAACGCTAGCCAATAGCTGCCTCATTGTCTTCATCCCACGATTCCTTTCTTACGAAGCGTTAACGACGGTCACAGCCGTTCAACTGTCTGCCGATAAAGGCGACACATAGGCAGCACGTGTGCCGTGACGATCCTTAACCAACACAACGTCGGAAGTGATTGTGGTATTGTGATTTATGTTAGCAGGGTAGCGCGGCGAGCACTGAATACGAGGCAGACGCTTGCGACATATCGCAACGATTGACGAAATGTAGCGACGTCGCACGCTAAAGAAGTGAAAAGCGATCTAATGGGCACCAACGCTGGACACTGCATTCAGCACGGTGTGCGCCGACCGCGTACGTAACACCATCGACACCGAGTGTGTCGTCGGATTTTCCGTGAAGGGGAACTAGTTTGGCCTGTCTGTAGTTCAAGGGCGTCATCAGTTACGACGCGTGAATCGCATGAAGAACCTAATCTCGCAAACTGGACACCAAAAGATCTCGAGAGGAGACTGACTACTAATGGGCAAGACAATTCTCATCACCGGTGCATCAACAGGTTTTGGTCGCGACACCGCCGAAACACTCGCCGGCGCGGGGCACAAGGTATTTGCATCCATGCGCGATCCCGAGCGAAAGAACCGGGCTCATGCGGAGGCGCTACGAGCTGAAAACATCGCGGTCGTCGAACTCGATGTTTCCGATTCCGAATCCATCGATCGAGCAGTCGCCGGCGTTATCGAGAAAACGGGTCGCATCGACGTCTTAGTGAACAATGCGGGCGTCGC
>JAZDDC010000366.1:0-9503 GCA_036679565.1 Gemmatimonadota bacterium | reverse complement strand
GGACGGTCCTTTTTTCTTGAGCGCGGTGGCGTAGGTAGAAGGGGAGGACAAAGAGGAGCATGGCTCCCGCAGTCATGAGTATTGGTTGGAACTCCATGGGTCTCAAAAGCTGACGGAAAGGCCGCCGCTAAAACTGATATTTTTGATACGATCTCCCCGCTGCGTGCCAACCCGTGCGTTCATGTACGAACTGCGACCAATCGGCACGGTGATGCCGAGTGTCGTTCCGTGCGTCGTCAACTTGCCGTTTACAATGTCGGTAATGTATACGCGATAGTCGGCGATCAAACGAACGACGCTACTCGTGAACCCAATGCCGGGGGACGCATAAAAGCCGGTCAATCCTTGTCTGGTCCAGTACCGTGCAGCGCCGCTTAAGGATAACCCGCGGATGACCGTTTGCCCGAGGTTGAAGGACGAGGAGTAAGACCATCCCAGCGGGCCCGTCTCGATCCGGTCGGCGCCCACATCGAAGTTCATGGATCCTTCGGGTCCGGAAAATGAAACACCTAGGTTTGCTTCCTCTCGACGGTATGAGATTTCATCGTTCGGGCGAAAGATGAAGTACGGACGGCGGTAGACGTAACGTGCCCGCAGGGACATCGTTCTCGTCAAGGGCGTCGCGATTCGCGCCTGGATATTCGTAAACACGAGTTTGTTCGATTGGGGATCGCGGTCGAGCTGGGAGCGTTGTGTCAGGCGAAAGCGTCCTATGCCAACTGTTTGACTCCAACCAAGAAATGTGTGGGCGTTCAAACCGGGTTGAGGGTCAACACGATGGAACGAAATGTCGGTGCGGTATCGGACGGGGCCAGAGGCATATTCAAAATCGGCAAACACGGAATACTTCGCTATCTCTGAATTGAACAACTCGTTGCCACGATCCGGTTCGAATCCGACGACCGCGCCGATCCCGGCTCGTTGGTTGCCGAGGCGAAGCATTGCACCGTCCCAGTACCCGCTGTAATTCTCGTATGGGTTGTAGAACCGTCCTGCTTCAAAGCGGACGTTACCAGCGGTACGCGCAACGCTTGCTTGGTAGATGCGTGCGGAGCGGGTAGCATCAAATGTGTTTTCCGATGCGTATCGCGCTGCCAGCCGCATGTTAGTTCGGAATCGCATCCCACCCGGAAGTTGGCCCACGCTTGTACGAAGACGTACCGACGGTGTCAAAAACGTCCGCTGGATGGCCTGTCCATCCGCGCCGAGTGGTGTGGTTGACGATTGAATGCCGTCGAGGGCAACCGAAATTCGACCGCGAACGGCGGGCCTGGATTGGCGATACCTCGAACCTCGCGTTACTTGACGCATGGGAATGGCTTCGCGCCTCGCTGGGAAGACCTCTCGGGCCAGTCGTAGCTGGAGTGTTTGACCCCGCGTGATCGCGAAAGGCTCGGCCAAAAAAGTTACGACCGAACGCGTGGCCGACGCGGTTACGACGAGAAAATATCCTATGTGTTGTTCTGGGTTTCCATGAAAAACTGTGAGTGTATCGCCCTGTTGGATGCCTTGTTCCGCGCCTTCGTCCAAATATAGGTTGGCGCCGGCGACATGTTCGACGATGACCGTTACGGTTTGTTCCTGGCCGGACAACGCCGCTGCTGATGCGACGGTCAACACTCCACTCATTAACACCCTGATTGTTGTGCGCGCCATCGCCTGGATCACTTCTCCCGCCCATCTGGATGGCAGCTAAGACACGCTGTGCTCTCGTATACGTAACCGGCCTCATCTTTGTGCTTGTCGTCCATCTTTGTCTTGTTGTGTTCGTGACAGTTCAAGCACGTAAATGATGCGAAGTTGCCGGCGACGGCATGACACGTCGTACAATCATTGTTCCATTTGTTCCGGTGTTTCCCTGAGAAAATCGGGAAGAACTGTGCGTCGTGGTCCTGGAATGTTGCATTGCCCCATTCCTCCTGTGTGTGGCAGCTCAAACAGGTGGTTGGGAAACCGGTTGTCGCGTGTTCCTTTTGATAATCTGCCAGATGGCAAGCGATGCAGTCTTCCGGATTCCCCGGTGGGAAGATCAACCGATTCCCCGGTTGTGTGTGGCAGTTATCGCAGTTTGTTCGAATATGTGCCCCGACTAATGGGAATGCGGTCGCCGTGTTGTGATCAAATGTCGCGTCGTCCCACGTGTCCTGTGTATGACATTGCAGGCACGTCGTTGGGAATCGTGATCCGCCGTGCTCCTCTTGATAGTCCGCCAAGTGGCATGAGACGCAGTCATTCTCGTTTGCAGGCGTGTTAATCAGTGCCGCGCCAGGCATGATGTGGCATCCACGACAGCTCGTTTGCTCATGCGCGCCGAACAGTGGGAAACCGCGGGAGACGGTGATGTGATCGAATACCGTCCCGCCCGCCCAGGCTAGCGTGTTATGACATTGCTCACACGTCTCAGGAAAGTCAGCATCGACGTGATCGATCGATTGTGCGTCCTGGTAGTCAGGCTGGTGGCACGACAGGCAGTGGGTGTCAAGCGTCGTAAACGCACCACGCCGGTCATCTAAGTGGCAACTCTCACATGTTACCTGCATGTGGGCGCCGAGCAGTGGAAACTGCGTCGCGGCGTGTACGTCGAGGCCACGGACCTCCGTGAACGACAGCGTGTTATGACATGAAAGGCAGTTCGAGGAGAGGTTGCCCTGGTGGACGTCCACGTGACAACTCGTGCAGTCAGCGGGTGTGGCTTGCGGTTGGTCAAATCGGTTGTTCAGATGGCAGCTGCCGCACGTGGCCGATGCGTGGCGACCGTCGAGCGGGAAGCGTGTGCCACGATTGTGGTCGAACACGATGTCTTCCTTCACCGGTGTCCAGGCGTTGGGCAAGTGACAGTTCGTGCAGTCGAGCCCGCGTGGCAATACGCCATGAGGGTTTTGCGAATCCGCCCGTTGTGCCGTTAAGGCACGGGGCAGGGCGGCGGTTGCCAACAGCAGCGCCAACACGGCCAACGGAAAGACAATGGTGCGGTTCATTCTCCGTGACAATCCCTACACGCTGTTCCCAATGGCATGTATCGCACGAACCTCGTGCCGTTTGTCCCAGCTTGCTCGAAGTGGCAACTTTGACACGAAACACCGTCGTGTGCGCTGTCGAGCGGAAACTTAGTTGCGGAATGATCGAAACTATCGATGCTGAACGCGCGAGTATCGTGGCATGCATTGCATGTTCGATCAAAAAATTGTGACTGATGCGGGTTCTCGGAGATGTGGCAGCTCACGCATGTCTGCGTCGCAAGCTGAAATACCAAGTGTGGCGTATCGGGATCCAGTTGATGACAACTGGTACATGGGACGGCGGCATGAGCCCCCGTGAGGGTGAACGACGCTTCTCGATTGTGACGTGTGAGGTCGTAACTTGCCGGAAACCATTCCGTCTGATTGTGGCAGTTTTCACAAACGATGCCGCCAGGCGTCGAAGCAAAGGTATTGTCGTGATAGTCGATGTGGCATGAGACGCAATCGTTTGCGATCGGCGTTGGAAAGGTTCGGCGTTCCGTTCCCGGTACGACTGAGAGGTTCAACACGGCTGTGCGCGTGGCGGGGAACTGATGACAACTCTCACAAGGGGCGCTGGCGTGTTGCCCCACAAGGTTGAACCCGGTTCTCGAATGATCAAACCGACCCTCGACCCGCTCGCGGTTTACACTTGTCCAACCGGCAGTGGAATGGCAGTCGGTGCAACGGGGTCCCATCGTTCCGTTGTGGGTGTCACGATGACAGGAGGAACAGGACTGAAACGCCACAGGGCGGTATCGAACGAATGACGCTCCGTTAGAAGAACGAGCCTCCGTGTGACATTGCTGGCACTCTACTCGACGATGTAAACCAATCAGCGGATAGCGTGTGCTTGCGTGATCGAACCCGGGGGTATCGGACCACCGTTGTTCCGTATGGCAGTCCTCGCATGTGCGATCGGGAAACTGCCCATCGTGTGGATCGTCATCCACGTGGCATGATGTGCATTGGCGCCCGAGGCCAAGAAACGTGCGAGACAGCGCGTTTGCCTCACGCTTGGCGCGTTTCACGGCATCATCTTTGACCAAACTACCAGTGTGGCAGTCTCGACAGGCGGTCTCTTGGTGTGCCCCGCGAAGTTGGAAACCGGTGTCGTTATGATCGAGTGACGTTGAATCGAAGCGGAGAATATCCAGTTCTCTTCCGCCATGTTCTTTGTGACAGTTGGAACAAGATTGCGCTGGAAACGTGGCGTGTAGACCCGTCGCAGAGGCCAAACGGTTGGCAATGGGTTGATGGCAATCCAAACATTTTTCGTCGATAGTACCGCGCGCGCGGAGTCGATGACAAGCTGTACAATTCCTGATACCGTCGAGTGCGGCATGGGGCGAAGACAGTTTACCAGGAGAGATGATTTGTGCATTCACGTTCTGGCTCATTAGTGCCGTCAAGGCAACGATGGTAATGCCGGTAAGGGCGCGCATGGTGCGATGCTGTAGCGGGTTGGGCGTTTGTCGGCGCGCAACTCAGCTAGGAAGACTCGCTAGACGTATCAATGCTTCTCTTGCTTGACCGGTGACGGCAGCTTGTGGCTGTTCGTCGCGAACTTGTTCCCAGAGTCGGCGAGCTTCATCGAAATCGCCGCGGTTGGCGCGGATCGCGCCCAGGTTATAAAGGGCGGAGGCGTTCGAAGGATTCACGTCGAGAAGTCGTCGCGTGGCGGTTTCAGCCTCTGTCCAATCTTCCAATTCTGCATACGAGCTGGCCAGGTCCAGCCACGCTTGTTCGTCCGTCTCGTTTATGGCCAAATAGTCCTCGTAGTATCGGATTGCGTCGACGGGTTTGTGCCCGTCGTGATATTTGGTCGCGATGTCGAGTAATAGTTCCGGGTTACCCGGATCATTCGCTAGTTGCGCCTTGAGTGTTTCTATGTCTGCGTGAAATGCCAACCGCACCTGTTCGTTTGAGTCAGGCCGGTCGGGCAGGGAGATTGAGTTGGCGATGCTCGGCGGACTCCCGGCGCCGCCGATCGGATCGGCGCGCTGAAACGCATTGGCCACAGAGAGTAATACCAGTACGACGGCGGCGCCGGAGAGCAATGCCACACCGTCGGCGACGGCGGTATGATTTATCACGAGACGGGCCATGCGTACCCCATCGCTACGGCTACCCCGATGTGCAGAATCACGATGACAAGCATCAAGAGTGATAGCGGCAGGTGCATGAGATGCCAAAGATGAAACACACGTTGGAACGGACGCAGCAGAACCACTTGTTGCTCTAGCGTAATCTGTTCGCTAAGAAGTTTGCCAATCCACTTGCGAACTTTGTCAGGAACATTTTGTTGTCTCAAGAAGCGCCGAATTCTGCGCCGACGGACTCGACTTGTCAGGTCGTAGCTCACGGCGAGGAAGAATGCATGTGCCACGCCGCGGGGTTCGCGAGGCGGTGCGATACCAAGCTCCTTGCGAAGTTCGCTTGTGCGAATGCCTGCATCACGAGCAATCGCTTTCATCAGCGTGCCTTTTTGAGACTTGACCGAGTCCAGGGTCCGGAGGTTCCCCTGTATTGTTTTTGGGAGATGTGAGAAAACGTATTTTCCGAAAATCCCGCTCGCCGCAACGAATGTCATCGACCAAAACGCGATCGCGACCACACCGCCAAATTTGAAGCTGGTGTGCAGCAAGATGAAAAACGGTCCGATGGTGCAAAGAAAAATGTGTACCTGCAGCCACGAGTTCAGTGGACCAAATTTCTTGAGCAAAGGCACACGCTTGCGCGCGATGTACATCGACACGCCGATCATCATACAGGCTGTCCCCACCAAACCGTAAAGCAGTCCTATGGTCCCCGCCGGAGAAAACGTGGCATGTAAGTCCGAATACGGACGGGCGCTCATGGCAAGCGTGTAGTAAGGCCAACCGGCGGCGAGGCTGATTGAAGCGGCGGCAACCCAGATCACCATCAGTGCGCGGGGCAATACGGACACACCCTTCGACCCAATATCCAACAACAGTTGTGAGGTGCTGGAACGGCGTGCAGTCGTACGCAAGCCGCCAGGCGCAGTGGAGTACGGACCGGGATAAACGTCGGAGTTAGACTTTGTGATCACGAAAAGACACGCTCACTGTTGAAAAAATGATGGCCTGCATCTGGTTGAACGAGTGATGCGGCGGGAATCCTATGTCTTTGTTGTTGCCATGCGCCGTGACGATCATCACGTGTACCGTTGTTGGAATGTTGTTGCTACGCGTTCTCACTGTTGTTTGCCGTGCATCTCGCCGAACGTAGGCGCAATTCGTGTTCCCGGGTTTGAAATCTGTGTTAACCGTTGTCGTCAACAGTTTTAGGGGCTGAATCCTGGCGAAGGGGCGTGTACCGAATTGTCGCAACGTGATCCATAACGACACAAACGAGAAATCTCGACAGGAGCAGCCATCCTCAGTCACGTGGCTGCGGTTGGGCTCGGAATTGTTTGAGTTGACCATACGGTTTCGAGTGAAACACTCAACACGCGGGTCGAGAAGAAGCTCAGTCGAGTACGAACATTGAAATTTAGTGGGGAAACTTATCGATCGGTGCGGGGATTGAGCGTCCTATTTCCGCAAGTCATTCTTAACATTCCGGGGTCCGAGGCCATCTTGTCATCCCGGTCGAGGTCTGCGCCCTGAGTGCGGGGCCGATGTTAAAAGTCGATTCGCAGTTCGATTCGTTGAATGCTTGCGCGTTGCGTTGGCATCGCGAAGGCTGGCCCGGGAAAAAAGACGCCCCATTTGTACGTGGCGTGCAGTCGGCCGCCGATGTTCCGAGCGCCAAAAATGATATCCAATTCGCTGCCGACGTCGCGGTGAAGTCCGGTCAAGACCGCATCGGGAGTGAGAAGATCTGTGTTGTTCAACTCATCCGTTGGTTGGTCAAGCCGGTAAGAATGAAAAATACCATCGAGCGAAATAGTGTTTGTCGGTTTCACGCCGACGCCGATGGTCAGCACGTATAGGTTTGACAACTCAGGGTCGAGTACCTCCCCGTAGGATTGAAAGTTCGTAACGCCCCAATGGCGACGTGAATTGTCTTGGTAGCCAGTCTGCCGGAAACGATTGCTGAATTCATCATCGGGGTCGCTATCACCGGAACCGCGTGCGAGGGATAGGGAAAGGGTTGGCCCTTGGCGCGCACGGTCGCCGCGTAGCGCCATGCCTATGTCCCATGCCACCGCGCGTTGCTGCTCGCCTTTGTCCTCACCAGTCATCATCGCAAGATCGAACCACCCTTTGAGAGATTTCGATTCGCCATCAGCGGACAGCCCAACGTATTGTGGATTCCGTTGGCGTGAGTCGGTGTCCCAACGGCGTAGATAGTAAACCCTGGCCTGTAGATCTTGGCTGACGTACAGTCGAGCCTGTAGCAAAAGATCCGTCCATGTTTCAAGTCGCTCCTTGAGCGGAACGACTGCGCCAATCAGCGTTGCTTCTATCGCGACGAAGTTGGAGGGATAGAAATACGATCTGACGGCGTCGAGGTACTCATCGAACATGAACTCTCGTGGATCACGCACCCGCTGCTTGCCGACGATCACACCGACGGGAAGACCTCCGATATCCTTTACACTGAGGTAGGCCTGTCGAACTTGCAGACGGTTAACATCCGGCGGTAGAAGTTCCGGCGATAGGTCGCGGCTATGCAGTTCGTACAATCCCTGAAAACGTAGTTGACTGAAAAATTTGATGTTGTCGTTAGCCAATCCTAGAAACTCGAGACGAGCAGACGGTTCGCTGAATCCTGCCTGACTTTCGCCCGGGAGTTCGAGTGTAAGTCGATCCTCTCGTCGATAGATGTGACGAGCGCTACCGGATACGAAGAACTTGGAAGCGATGTTGAAGCCGTACCCGCCTGCATCTCCGTTTACATCGTCCGCCTTCAGGTCAGAAAAAAGCTCGCTAACGATAAAATCCTCATCTGACACGAAATCCGTGCCCTGTTCCATGAGGATGAAAAGACCCTGTAATCCGAGTCGGTATGGGAGTTGATTGCCATCCGGTATTGAAGTAATGGTCCCTTTGACTTTATCGGTGGGTTTGACATCCGTTACGGTAATGGTTCGCGCGAACCACTGTCCGTCCGACGCGATGCGGCATGTCACTTCGAGCCGTTGCATGACTCGCAAGGCAGAGATTCCTAGCGTCGAACCGTCGAATTCACGAATCGATCTGTCATCTATGAATATCCAATGCCCCAGAATCTTGAACGCACTACGGTCTTCGTCCAACGCTTCGATTGCTCCCCGTAGGCTCGGGCGCCGGGGTTGAGAAAGCAACTCAATATCATCGGCAACCAGACCAAGTCGTTGATCGATGTCGATCGATATGGAAACGGTCTGGCCAACGCGGAGAGATCGGGCCTGTGCCATTGAGGCCGTCGCAAATGTCACGACACAGACTGCGGTCAGAAAGCAACCCCGACAGACTATCGATCGTTTCGATTTCATCAGCACGCCTCTAGGAGTGACTGACTTCTTGCAACCAGCTGTTGAGTCACGGTCCACCATCGAGGTCGACATGCGTACACCCCTGCCAGCCGTCCACAGATCAGTGCGGTCATGACCTTGGCGGCGGGGTCGCCAGGATTCACACGCGAGGACTCCAATAGATGACGTTCCATCTGAACGGAACCGCCAAAGCCTTGCATCCGGCGAAGGCGGACGTGCTCGACGAGGTTGATCGTGTCGATGAGTTGGGGACCGTTTGCAGCACCATCCGCGTCGATGAGGACCACGTCCGGTTCCGAAAGTAGGATTTGTTTGTCGTGAAGGTCTCGATGAAGCACACCGACGTCGAGGTCCTGCGGCAAGGAGACGTCAGTAAACTGGGCTATCAAACCCTTGAGACCGGGGACGAGTGGCGATCCCCGGGTGAGCATCTTGAGTGTGGCTTGCCTCTCTTCCTCGATAGAGTGCGCCGGTAACCCCGATGCATCGGTGGACTTGTGAAACTTGCGTAACTCTAACCCGAGGCCCCGGACGTCAACCGGGCGCTTGTATCTCAGGCGGTCGTGTAGCGTGTCCAACGCAACTGCATCCCATACCAGGCAAGCGTACTCAGTCAACTCAGCCTGTGGGGTCAAGAAACGAACCCTTCCTCGGATCGCGGACAAGATGTTATGTGCATCCAACGCGCGATGGTACGCCGCCGGTCTGAGTAGCTTGACGTAGTAGGTACGGGAGTATCCCTTGGCATGACCGGTGACTCTCAAAACAGCACGCCGTTGTGGATGATAGGACACAACGGCAACACCGGTGATCTTGTTTAGCGATAGCACATCTGCAAGCTCAGGGATGTTTCGAAGCAATGCCGATCCCGGGAGTCGGACGTCTTCTCTGGCCGTTATCATTCTCCAGCCCATGGATCTATCCCCGAAGGAGGCCGCGAGCTTCGTTAACCCCACCACCCGAGTTCGGTCTTTGGATTTGAGGATTGCTACGGCGCCGCCTGTTTTCATTGTTTCCAATGAGAGCGTTGCCCAGTCGACATCTCCGGCAAAGCAGTC
>JAZDDC010000365.1:0-8043 GCA_036679565.1 Gemmatimonadota bacterium | reverse complement strand
CACGCTGGACGGGGTGCAGGTTATTCAGTCCGGCACCCTGGTGGTTACCGGGAGCCGCATCACTTGTGTCGGTGAATGTTCAACCTCCAGTGCTGACCGCATCATAGATGCAAGCGGTAAGACGATCATCCCCGGGTTCGTGGACATGCACGCACACCATTTTCGCGAACATCGCGGTTACCGTCCGCTGCGCGACTACGAATCGGCCGCTTATCTCGCCTATGGCGTGACGACGAACTTAGACAATTCCATGTGGTCGCAAAACATTTTTCCGACGGCAGAACTAATCGAATCCGGTAGAATGATCGGGCCGCGTGCTTTTAGCTCAGGCGATCCGTTGTATCGGGGAGACGCCGCTCGGCAGAATGCGCTCTCAAGCTTCGAGGTGACCGATCAAAACGTAAAACGCCTGCAATCGTGGGGCGCGGTTTCGCTCAAACAATACATGCAACCACGTCGGGCGCAGCGACAGTGGGTTTCACAGTCGGCGCGTGAGCATGGCCTCATGGTTTCAGCTGAGGGCGGTGATCTCGCTTACAATCTGAGCATGATCATGGATGGTCAGACAGCTTGGGAACATCCCATGAGCTACATACCGCTCTACGGCGACGTCGCGAAGTTCTTTGGCCGAGCAAACATCGTGTACTCTCCAACGCTTGTTGTTGCCGGCCCGGGGCCGGGGAACATAGAATACTTTTTCGCGGAAACAGACGTGTGGCGAGGTGAGAAACATCGGCGTTGGATGCCATGGCGACAGATGGTTGGGCACCTACGACGTCGAACGTTGCGACCTGATACCGATTACAGCTATCCACTTCTGGCACAGGGTATGGCAGACATCATCGCGGAGGGTGGTTACGGTTCCCTCGGCTCTCACGGCGAACATCACGCGCTGGCACCGCAATGGGAAGTATGGATGATCGCGTCGGCGATGGGACCGTTGGAAGCACTACGTGTTGCAAGTTTACACGGCGCGCACTTCCTCGGCGCGGAAGAGGACATCGGTTCGCTCGAGGTCGGTAAGTTAGGCGATCTACTCGTTCTGAACTCGAATCCCTTGGACAACATCCGCAACACCGCCGACATCCAGTACGTCATGAAAGGCGGCGTGTTGTACGAAGCGGAAACACTCGACGAAGTCTGGCCGTCGAATACACCGTTCGGGGCATATTACTGGGTGGACAACGATGCGCTTCGCACTGACAACCGGCCGGTTAACTATTGGAACCGGAATTAGTGCTTGTGTAATGCCACTAAATCCACGAAATCCACTAAACTGCGCCACGGAACCCGCGGAAAAACTGCAGTTAGGTTTTGTACGAAGAAAAAGTGCAACTAAGAAATCATGAGAAAGAACTAGCGGTATCCGTTTCGCTTCTAATCAGCACCTAGGTTCCCGGAGACATTTCCGCGGATTCCGCGGCCTTTTTGGGTTGACCTTTTCGTGGATTTCGTGGATTTCGTGGCCGTGAAACAGATGACAACAAACCTCTGGCACCTCAACGCCCTGCCAACTAACATCTCGCACACCAAGAAATCGACAACGCGAGCACCAAACACAATGAAAAAAGCCCCCCAGTTCCTGTGCGCAATCGCGCTACTTACCGAAGCAAGCATCGCGACAGCGCAAACACTCCCACTAGAACCGGCACGTTCAATTGAGTTCTCAACGGACGAGGGCTCGTGGATGTCGCTCGATGTAAGCCCGGACGGTCAGACCATCGTGTTCGACCTGCTCGGCGACTTGTACACGCTTCCGATCGCGGGCGGAGTGGCAAATGCGATCACAAGCGGGATGGGTTATGACGCACAACCACGGTTTAGCCCGGACGGGAACAGCATCGTCTTCGTGTCAGACCGGGACGGTGGCGAAAATATCTGGATCATGTCGGTGGACGGCACCGACACGACACAGCTTACATCGGGTAAAGGAAACCGGTACATGTCACCCGAATGGACGCCCGATGGGACGTACATCGTAGCGTCAAAGGGAGGTACGTCAAAGCCGTGGTTGTACCACGTCGACGGCGGCTCAGGTGTCCAGATGGTGAGCGAACCGGAAAATCTAAAACTCCTCGGCGCAGCATTCGGACCAGACCCAAGGTACATCTGGTTCGCGCAACGTAACGGTAACTCGACATACAACGCACAGTTCCCGCTTTATCAACTCGTCATGTATGATAGAGAAACCGGTCAGCGACACACTCGTACGTCACGCTATGGTTCGGCGTTTCGTCCCACGTTGTCACCTGACGGTCGCTGGTTGGTCTACGGTACGCGGTACGACGAGGAAACCGGACTGCGGATCCGCGATTTGCACACCGGCGAGGAGCGCTGGTTAGCTTACCCCGTCCAACGAGACGACCAGGAATCTCGTGCCGTTATGGATGTGCTCCCGGGTCTATCTTTCACACCTGATTCCCGTTCGGTCATCGCATCACACGGCGGTCGGATTTGGCGCATGGCAGCGGATGCCACGAACAGTACGCAGATTCCTTTCCGCGCTGACGTCGCATTGGACATCGGACCCCGGGTCAACTTCAGCTATCCCATCGAGGACACACCGACGTTTGTCGCGAAACAGGTGCGCGATGCAGTTCCGTCGCCGAACGGCGATCGACTTGCGTTCGTTTTGATGGATCGCCTTTGGGTAATGGACTACCCGGACGGCACCCCGCAACGCGTCACACGAGGCAATGTCTCCGAGCATCACCCAACGTGGTCACCGGACGGCAACACGTTGGCCTTCGTCACGTGGTCGGAGGACGAAGGCGGTCACATCAGCCGTGTCCGCGCTTCTGCCGGGAACAATACACGCCGGTTAACGAATCGCGCAGGATATTACACCAATCCCGTTTGGTCTCCGGACGGCCAACGCATCGTCGCGATACGGGCACCTGCGTTGAATTTCCAGCAAGCAATCGCGCGCGGCGGGAGCGCAAACGGTTCCGATATCGTTTACGTAAACGCAACCGGCGGCGATATCACTGTCATCACACCGGCCAGTGGCCTGTCACGACCGCACTTCACCGGAGATGTCAACCGAATCTTTGCCATGTCGAACACTGACGGTCTCATCTCGGTGCGTTGGGATGGCACAGATAGACAGGAACACCTACAGGTCACGGGTGGCAGCACACCCGGCGCGTCCGACCCCATGCGCGCTTCGTTGATCCTGATGGCGCCACGCGGAGACAAGGCGCTCGTTCAGATCGTGAATGAACTGTACGTCGTCACCGTGCCGCCCGTACATGGTCGTGCAACGACAATCTCGGTGTCGGACCCGGACAATGCGTCATTCCCATCGACGAAGATCACCGACATTGGCGCGCAATTTCCCACATGGAGCGCGGACGGAAGAGCGGCGCATTGGTCAATCGGCGCGGCGCACTTCGTTTATGATTTGGATGCCGCCGATTCAGTAGACACGCGACCGTCGACAGAGGCGGATCCGCCCGGAGAAGATGAACCAATCGACATCCTTACACCGGAAGAAGCGGACAGCGTAGAAGCGGAGCAGGAAGACAAGACGTATCGACCGTCAGAGATACGAGTCGCCATTGAAGTTGAACGGGATACGCCCCAAGGACTACTCGTATTGCGCGGCGCGCGAGTGATCACAATGCGCGGGGACGAAGTGATCCCGGACGCCGATCTGGTCGTGCGGAACAATCGTATTGAATCGGTTGCACGCCGCGGCGCCGTTCCCACCCCCGAAGGTGCCGAAGTGATCGATGTGTCGGACATGACCATCATACCGGGATTCGTGGACACACACGCGCATCTCAGACCCATGTACGAAATTCATAAGGTACAGGTGTGGTCGTACCTCGCAAATTTGGCATACGGTGTGACGACAACCCGCGATCCACAGACCGCTACAACCGATGTCCTTTCGTACGAAGATATGGTTACCGCCGGAAGAATTCTCGGCCCACGAATCTATTCGACCGGTCCCGGCGTTTTTCAAAGTGAATTGATTCGGGATCAGGAGCACGCCAACAGCGTATTACGCCGCTACAGCGAGTACTACGATACAAAAACCCTGAAGATGTATGTGGCCGGCAATCGGGAACAACGTCAGTGGATCATCAAAGCTGCACGCGAATATCGGATCATGCCCACTACGGAGGGCGCGCTCGATTTCAAAACCAACCTGATCAATACGATAGACGGATATCCCGGTATGGAACACTCGCTGCCAATCTATCCGCTTTATCGCGATGTCATCAGACTATTTGCGGAGACGCGACGTGTGTATACACCGACGTTGTTAGTGGCATACGGCGGGCCCTGGGCGGAGAATTACTATTACGCAAACGAAGAAGTACATGACAACAGAAAGTTGCGCCGTTTCACGCCACATGACGAGATCGATAGCAAGTCGTTACGACGCGGCGGGGCCCCGGGCCAAGCCGGTTGGTTTCGCCGGGAACAACACGTGTTCGACAAACACGCCCGATTCATACGCGACTTGATTGCCGCGGGCGGACGCGCCGGTGTGGGGAGCCACGGTCAACTTCAAGGATTGGGATATCACTGGGAACTGTGGGCAATGCAATCTGGCGGTTTATCGGAACACGACGCGTTGCGTGTCGCAACACTGTATGGTGCTGAGGCAATTGGCTTGGACCGAGATTTGGGGTCGATCGAACGCGGCAAACTCGCGGACCTCATCGTGCTCGAGGACAACCCGCTCGACCACATACGCAACACGCGGTCCATACTCTATGTCATGAAAAATGGTCGTCTCTATGAAGGAGATACGCTCAACGAAGTGTGGCCGCGACAGTTGCCACTTGGACCGTTACCGTGGATCAGTGACGCGCCCGTCAATACAGACGGAAACATCAATTGAGTGGACGTGGCAAGCGTCAACGGATTTCGATCATGCAGTCCGGAATGCGGCCGTTGGATCCACACGGGACGCGCGCCGCGCAGGAATGTATCCCGCTAAGGCCGACACCGTTAACAAAATTGCGGCCATGACTAAGAACGTGACCGGGTCCGACGGATTAACTCCGTAAAGCAATGACCCAATCAAACGGGTTCCAACAAACGATCCGACGGCGCCGAGTGCAACGCCGATCCCCGATAACGCCAAGGTCCTGCCAACAACTCTACGCAACACGCTCGGTCCCGACTCGCCCAACGCCATTCGAATACCGATCTCCGGAATGCGCTGGGTCACAGAGTACGACAACACACCGTAGATCCCCAGAGCGGCAAGAAGCAGCGCGGTGCCACCGAACGCCCCCAACAACACCAGCATGAAACGTCGTGGAGAAACAGAACGATCGACGATCTCCGTTAGAGCTTGATATTCACCAGTTGGCATTGCCGGATCAGTCGCGCGCAATGCTGCGGCCACGCCCGGCACCAATGTCTCCAAAGGCAACCGCGAACGCACCACCATGTCCAATGTCTGAAACGCCCAGATCTGACTGAACGGGAAATACATCTCCCAACCAGACGTTTGCTCGAGAGATTGATGTCGAACATCGGCCACGACACCCACCACTTGCCAGTCCCTTCCTATGATGGTGGCCGTCTTACCGATTGGTTCTTGCCCTTGAAATACTCCTTTGGCGGCGGACTCGTTTAAGATCACGACATCATCGGTGTCTTGCGTATCGTTTGCCGTAAAGTGGCGACCGGACACAAGCGGAATCTGCATGACCGAGAGGTAACGATGGTCCACCATATGTGGGAACGCACTCTGGGCTTCGTCCTCTTCGTACACAAATCCGGGAGCACTAATACTTCCCCATGTACGATTGCGACCGAGCGGCAATGCATCGATCAGTCCAGCGCTCTCAACCCCGGGGACGGCCTCGACATTTGCGATTAACTGATGGAAAAACGTGTTCGCCTCTCCCAGCGTTTCAAACGGCCGGTTCGTGTTCACCGTCCATCCGACAGCCTCGGTCGGCTGAAAACCGAGTTCGACGTCCAACACGTTCTGGAAGCTCTTCAAAAACAATCCGCCAAACACGAGAAGAACACACGCCATCGCTACTTCGGTGACGACAAGACCCTCGCGTAACTTTGTGCTCCTCTTACCCGTACTCGATCCGCGACTGGAGTCGTTGATCGCGCCGGACCCGCCCCCTTCGGTTACTTGTAAAGCCGGTACGATCCCAATAAGAAGTCCCGCCACGACCGCCAGACCAAGCGTGAAGAGCAACGCTACGCCATCGATCGATACCGTCCGCAGTAGCGGGATACTCAAGCTGTTACTACCAGCCACCAACCTCGTGGCGCCAAATGCGATGCCTGCGCCGATAACCGCCCCGCCGATGACGATCAGCATGACCGTACCAGCAGCCGCCGCCAACAAGAACATCGCCGACCTGTACGAACCCGCGATCTTATCATGAAGAGGGCTCACGGCTGCGCCGAGCCCCCAACGCTCCGGGTCGGCTTCCGCCAAACCCTGTATGATGATGTCAAGCTCGGCCTGCGCATTTTCGGCGGAGACACCGGGCTTTAGACGCCCGATCATCGAGGTCGTGTTCCCTTGCCGGTCGGTTTCGTCGCCGATCGACCATGGCAGCAAGAAATCGACTCGTGTACTTGGTGCGAAGACGGACGCAAAATCGAAAGACGGGGGCAACACGCCGACAACTTCGGTCGCCTCATCATTGAGGTTGATCGACGTTCCGACGACATCAGGTCGTGCGCCGAATCTCCGCGTCCAAAAACCGTGTGTGAGAATTATTGCAGGTGTGCCACCCCACACACCTTCTTCATCAACGAAATTTCGGCCGAGAAAAGGTTGCACACCCAGCACTTGCAGAAAGTCTTGTGCTACACCGGCACCAACGAGTCGCTCGGGCTGACCACTGCCCACGAGATTGTAGCCACCTTGCTCGAAAAAAGCGTTGTAACCGGTCAATCCATCAAATGACTGACTCAAGTCGCGGAAATCACGCAAATTCGAAGTGCGTGAAGTCACCGCCGACATTCCGTTACTCGGATCGCCGCTGTTTGCAATCCAAACGAGATGATCGGGGTCATGGAATGGAAGTGCCCGAAGCATCAACGGGCTCATTACGCTGAACACCGCCGTGCCGGCACCCACGCCAAGACCGACGATCAGCATGGCCATGCCGAAAAAGCCAGGCTCTCGGCGCATAGCGCGAAGCGCATGCCGAACGTCACGAGCAATACCCTGGGTGCTGAATGGATTCGCCATCGTTTTATCCAATGTGTTTGCTCGGCGCCCCGGCCGAACCGCGTTAAACGCGCGTTTGAAAGTGCTGGTGATACTCAGCGGAACGGCCTCGCGCCAATACCAAAAACGCGCGCGACGAATGCCCCGTTGAAGAGCGAACAACGCAAAGTCTTCCCGGAGGTCGCCCAAAATCGCCTGCGCAACCACGCCCTTGCCAAGCGCCCAACTCAAGAGTGCGTGCGGAATGCCGGGTGGTCGGTGATTCATCGCCGGTCCAGAACGGGACCAAGTCCGTCAAAAAAGTCGAGCAGAATTGCTCTCGACGCCCGTACCGTCTCAATACCCTTGTCGGTAACCTGCAGGCGACGCATCGGAAGCCCACCACGTTCAGCCTTGGCACTTGGCTCGATCTCCCACTCGACCAGGCGCTTTTCTTTCAGTCGGTCGAGGGTCCGGTACAACGCTCCTCTCGTAACAGATCGCTTGGCATTATTCACCAAATCTCGCCGAACGTTGTTGGCGTACGGTGTATCGCCCTGGCGCAGAATCGCCAAAACAACGAGCAGTTCGAACTCCCCGATTTTGGGCACGTGATCCCTCGGTAGCATAAATTGTATACCCTACAGTATAAAATCTATACTACAACGACGCAAGACGGCTAGGTTGGCGCGACCACGCGACGGCCGGTCCGCGCAACGTCTGTTATCCAACGAGAGCGCGCACGTGGCACCCATTGAACCGTTGTGTTACATCGGACGATGGACACGACGGACCTACCATGATCGACAAGATTCTCGGGGAACTTTCTTCCAGTTCGTTCTGCCCACTCGCGGTGGGCACGCGTGGCCGTATGCATCGAAGGGAAC
>JAZDDC010000364.1:0-11703 GCA_036679565.1 Gemmatimonadota bacterium | reverse complement strand
GCCATGGATAAAAAACGTAAGTATGGACTCGCATGTTTTGCCACATGCGTGGCGTTGGCCTGTGGCCAGCAGAACACCGGCTTCGAACTTCCGCGACCCCTCTCATCACCACCGCGAGCGGAACACACAGGGTTGTACGCCGGGTTCGGAAAAACCGACATCACACCCGCCCCGGGATTTCCATTGGCCGGCAATTCGATCGAAGGCGGCCAGTCGACCGGTTACCGGCACCGGTTATACGCACGCGCGCTTGTTCTGGAAGATGCCAACGGAGAACGCATGGCGTTCGTCACGGCCGATCTCGGCCTTGGTTCTGCCAACCTTCATCGCCTCACAGCAGAACATGTTCACGCGCGTACCGGGATCGGTGCCGACCGCCTCGTTGTCTCCGTTACGCATACCCACTCCGCGCCCGGCAGTCACTTCGGTGTTCGGACATACAACGAGGAGTCAGCACCGTACGCGGGATACGACCCCGCGATGGTCGATTTCCTTGTCGGCAGATTCGCTGACGCGATCGAAACGGCATTCGACGACATGCGCCCGGCAAAGGCCTCATGGGATACCGTCGTGGTGTCGGCGGACGAAGGCTTGACGCGAAACCGCAGCTTTGACGCCTTCCTCCTAAATGGTGAAGGGCGAATCACCAACATTGAACCGGGACGCCCAGGCGAGACCCACCTGCAGACATTCGATCGTCAACGTCGAGAGGCTGTCGATCGCGTAATGCGATTGCTGCGAGTAGATCAATGCGATGACGGTTGGACCAACTGTCGCCCACGCGGCGCCTTTAGTACCTATGCCATCCACGGCACGGGGAATCCACCCGTCAACACACTCGTGGATGGCGACATACATGCCATCGTCGAGCGAGAACTCGAACGCCACATCGAATCATTAAATGGCAGCCTGCCCTCCTCAGATCCCCTACAATGTGCCACGCGAGATGACGACGGCAACGCCGACCCATCGGACTGCGTGTTTCGATCACGTGCGTTTCATCTCTTCGCCAACGGAACCGAAGGCGATGTTTCGCCAAACCACGCCCCAGGCACCCACTGCAGCCTTGAAGAACCTGACAAACGCATTGCCGGTGGCGATGCCGAATTGGTGTTCCGAACCGGCCGAAGACCGGCCGGCCCTCGGACTCCACTCCCCCCTGAGGAGTGGCGCCGCCTACCCGGAAGATCCGTCGATGACTGCCTGACACGGGCGCGACAATCCACCAACCGTCTGGGCCTCGCGCTGTCCCAACATGCCATTCGGGCCTTCACAAAGGCCGGCGTTCACCTAACACACGACGTTTCAATTCAGCGCGCGTTTAAGTCGTACAGTTTCGAACGGGATTCAGTCGAACTTCCGGTGTGTCCCAAGCCTCGCTCAGGAACCGCGAACCTCAGCGGTGCGGAAGATGGCCGTACTCGGATGTACAAATGGAAATTCCTGTTTGTCATTCCATCCGGGATCGAAGAGGGCGGATCGGCTAGGAACCCCGACCCGACCGGTTGCTTTGGCGCCAAACTCATCCTGCTGGGACCTTTGCAGGGTCTGGTGGTGGGCGGTGGCGGGTTACCGCGGTTTATGCAACTCATGGTAGTGCGCATCGGCAATGGCATTTTGGGTACCGTTCCCGCCGAGGTTACCACGGAAGCGGGCATGCGTATGAAACATGCCATTCGTACGTCAGCGCCCCCAGGCGTCCAACACGTAGGTATCATTGGGCTGGCCAACGGGTACATGCAGTATGTGACGACAAGTGAGGAGTACGATTTCCAGTCGTACGAAGGCGGATCGAACCTCTACGGCCCCGCGACCGCCGCCGCCATTACCGGGCAATTGGACATGTTGTCACAAAGCATCGCGGACGGAACACCTATCGTACATGTCGGGCCGATTATCGCAACGCCGGGGGAAGAGCGGCGCATACTGTATCGACGAACAAATGGTCCCCGCATGGGAGAGATCGATCGCGGTGTGAGCACACTATCATGCACGGACGGCACACTCACCGGTCGTTGGATCGATGCGTTTCCCGGATTATTTGTGCCCGCCGATGGACAGGTCGTCGAAATACAACGACGTAACCCGGACGGTCGTTGGAGTGTTGTGGCGTGGGATGACGATCGTCACGTGGAGGTACGTGCCGTTGCCCCGGAAGCCTCAGGTTACGCATGGGAGGTGCGCTGGAGACCGCCAACGCTATCTCCCGGAACATATCGCCTCACATTGCCCGAAAGGGACCTGGGAAATGAAGGGCGTTTTGCACCGGTACCGCGGACCAACGTTACGGTTCCGGCGGCCGAGTGTACTTGAACGTTGAACCATTTGAACTTCGAACCATTTGAACTTCGAACGTTGAACTTCGAACATTTGAACTTCGAACATTTGAACGCCGAACACTCAACAATCGACGTTCGTAGCTCGACGTTCGTAGTTCGTAGTTCGTAGTTCAACGTTCGCTGTCCCTCAGTTTCGTCTTCGAACCGTCACTCCGCCGTTCGTGGTAACGGCGCGAATCGTTGGACCGCCACCATTCAGTTCGGTGGTGATGCGTCGTCGGTTGATGCGACCCTGAATTGTGACGGGGAAATCTAACTCGAGACCACCATTGACCGTGCCGGTCGTCAGGTCAGCGCGAAAGTCACGCGGCACAGAAATCACAACACCGCCGTTCGTGGTTTCGACATCCAAACCGCGTCCGTCCCACTGTTCGCCCTCGAGGTCCACCTCGATACCACCGTTCGTGGTTCGGCCACGGACGTCACCACCAACACCCACGAGATCGATACCGCCGTTCGTAGCGCTAAAGTTGATGCTCCCGTTCACACCGGTGATTCCGATCCCTCCGTTTAGCGTCTCGAGGTCCAGATCCGAGCGGGTCGGCACCATCAGACGGTAGCTCACCGACCACCCGGCGTCTCGCCTTCCCCTACCCCGCCATCGTGGACCGTCGGCGCGAATAATACGACCCGTTTCGACTTCATTTTCTGCCGCAATCGACTCTGGATCGTCATCATCGCGATCCCATGTTTGGACCTTAGCCATGACACGGACCTCGTTGCGGTCCCAACCCTCTACATCGATCCCGCCGTTTGGCCCGCCATCTACAGTAATGAGGCCACCGGAAGCCGCGAATGAGAATTCCCGAACCTCACAGTAACGCGCCCGCCGATCGCGGCCGCGACGATAATCGCTGTCACACCATTCATGGTCGGAATCGCCCTGTTGTTGGGCGACCACACCGGTCGAAGAAAATGTTAAGGCCGCGACGCCCGTGAACACCGCCAGCGTACCGATTGTTCGCATGATTGATCTCCGATTGGTCATAGCCACGTAGTTAGATCGTGCGGGCACCGAGTTGGTTGACGACGGATTCTCAACCCAGGGCCGGGTCTTGGTGGGCGCAACGTAGGGTCAATCGCTAATCCGTCGTGACACCGGTAAATGGGCGGCTGCGGCGAGGCGACATCACGTGCCCTGGCACACCGGCGAGTTGTGTACGCATCTTGTGAACCAAACGGCCGAGTTCGCCGTGTTGCTTGGCCGAGTTCTCAATATGCTTTCCCAGCGTGTCATAGGTCCGCATGACCTGTTCGACGGTAATCTGGAGACCGCTCATCGTATCGGCGACCTCGCGGGCGTGTTGTTCCACATGAAATGCGCGCAAGCCATGAAGCATGGTGGCCAGATAGGCGTACAGCGTGTTCGGAGATGTGAGTACAACGCGTCGGCTCAACGCATAGGCCATGAGGTTATCCGCGTCGGTAATCGCTTCGTGGTACACACGCTCCGCCGGCACGTACATCAACGCAAAATCGAAAGTGCCCTCCGCGGGACGGATATACTTTTGTGCTATTTCGTCCACTCGGGCGCGTACGGTTTTATGAAACGCACGGCGATGACGTTCGCGCTCTCTCGCATTTCCGTTTGCAGCCAACATTCGCTGGCACGCATCGAGAGGGAACTTTGCATCAATGGACAACAGCCGATCGCCTAGTCGAACCACGCAATCAACACGCTCACCGGATGCAAACGTATACTGGCGTTCGTAAAGTTCGGTCGGAATCATCTGTTGCAACATTTCATCCAACCAAGTTTCGCCCACGGTCCCCCGTAGTTGGGGCACCTTCAACAATTCGTTGACTTTAGCTACGCCAGCGCCGATCTCCTCCATGCGGCGGGCTGACGTCGATAGTTGATTCAACTGCGCTCGAATGTCGGTGATCAATTCCCCGGTATCCGCCAACCGCTGATTGACGGAGCCCTGGCCCGCGTCCAGCTGACCCGATACAACGTTCGCGAACGACATGAGTTGTTCGGAGAGATCCGTCGCGTGATCAGCACGGGATTCGGCCAGAACCCGCGGTATCTCAGATTGCGATGCTGATAAGGTGTCCAGTCGAGCGCGAACCTCGACCAGCTGTTGCTGGACAAGGGAGGCGCTGCCACCCGCCGATCGTCGAACCAACAGCAAGGCTACAACGAAAACGAGTAATACGTTCAGACCGATGAGACCCGCCACTGGGGGCATCACGTCACTCCTGCTTTTGTCAGGCGTAAGTTAATGTTGACCAACGAGATAGGCCACGCCAATTTGGCCCAGGGGCTCGGCGCGGCTGCCATGTCCCGCTACTCAATGGTGCCATTGGCGTGAAACCGGGTGGACATTCGACCGTAATGCTGGATGAATCCCCCCTTGGGAAAGCCAGACATGTTTCATCCACACTTCCAACGACTCATCGTCCTCGCGGCGGGCATCGTTTTTCTCGCATACGCCTTGACCACCGACGAGCACACGGGAAAAGACACTTCAACGGATGACGACAATGGGGACGGCCCGGATACAACCGGCGACGAACCGGCTGGCAACGTCGTGGATACTGCGGCAGAGGCGGGTCAATTCGGGACGTGGAGCCTGGCAACCAAACAAACAGGGCTTACTGAACGGTTAGAGGCTGCGGGACCCTTCACGATCTTTGCTCCCACCGACGATGCCTTCGGTGCATTGGGTGAAGCACTGGACGAACTCCTGGCAGACAAGACCTCTTTGCGTATGCTCGTGGAGAGCCACATCGTCGAAGGGCGTTTGACATCATCAGATCTTATGAACAGATCTGAACTCACGACATTGGCCGGTACTACGCTAACAGTTGACACCGCAAAAGGCATCAAGATCAATGACAGCACGGTGGTCGAGCCGGATCTCACCGCGAGCAACGGCGTGATACACGGGATTGATGCCACAATCCAAAGGGACAGCCAAGAAGGTTAGCCTCAGTGAAGTAAATACGGCGCGACACGTTGTTGGAATTCAGCAATCTCGGACAAACCCCATTCTACAGTTTTCCGCGCACCCCGTGCATCTTCGATCCCATCGCAAAGCGTTTCACTTCCACCGTGAATCAGATTTGGCGATACCCCCCGGACTCGTCCTCACTGTGGTTTCATGACTCCCAATGTTTCACCAATCAAACACTTCGCGACGCGACCGGATGCCGCGTGGCGACACTAGACGAACGTTGACGGAGAAAGACATAGAGTTGATATCGTATCCGCTTCCAGCATAACAGGTTGGCCACATGGCCGATTGGAGGAGCACACAACCGTCGCCCCCGTTAACACCCAGGCATACAGCTTGCGGTTTGAGTGGCCGCACCCGGCGAGGCGTTCGAAAAAACCCCCATGCAACGGCCGGGCAAAGGCCGCATAAACAACACGTTGCATGGTCCGGCGGTCGGTGTGGTAGGCGTCCTCTCACCTTGCTCCCTGGCGATATGACAAGCATTCAAGCAGTACGCTCCCCCGCAACTCATTCCAGCAAAATCGTCGGCCGACTGAATCCAGAATACAAAGAAGTTCTGAGTACGACCGCACTGCGTTTCATCGGGCGACTCAGCCACCGTTTCGAATGCCGCCGTCGAGAACTACTGCGGGCCCGTGTTATCCGACAGTCGGATCTGGACAACGGTTGGAAACCGTCGTTTTCGGACGAAACCGCATGGATACGTGACGCTGATTGGGTGGCGAAACCTGTCGGCCAACACTTGATCGACCGCCGCGTTCAAATCGGCGGGCCCGTCGATCGGCAAAGTGTCATCGACGCACTCACGTCTGGTGCCAATGTCTTCATGGCGGACTTCGAAGATGGCAACTCACCAACATGGGACAACGAGCTGCGTGGGCAAATCAATCTTCGCGACGCATTGAGTGGAACCATCGCCTACGAAGACGATCGAGGCGGTTACCACCGACTCGGCACACGTACTGCCCAACTGGCCGTGCGACCTCGTGGGTGGCACATGCTTGAACACGGCCTCCTGATTGACAATCGGCCGGTCAGCGCGACGTTGTTTGACGTCGGCCTATTCCTATTCCACAATGCACAACGACAAACCGCCCGAGACGAATCGCCCCATCTGTGCCTTCCGAAGGTTGAGAGTTACTTCGAAGCGCGTTTGTGGCACGACGTATTAAGCGAAATCGAGCGGATGTTGTCGATACCACCTCATACGATCCGCACAACGATTCTTGTCGAGAATATTCTCGCGGCTTTTCAGATGGATGAGATTCTTTTCGAACTCCGCGACCGTGCCTGTGCGTTACAATTTGGACGATGGGATTATCTATTCAGTTTTGTGCGCAAATTCCGCTTGCAACCGGACTTTGTACTGCCGGATCGTAATCAGTGTACCATGCGTCACCGGGCGTTACGAGCTGTTCTAGAACTCATGATCGCCACGTGCCATAGACGTGGCATTCACGCAATCGGCGGCAAGGCGGCACGGGTTCCGAGTGCAACGAACCGTGACGAGAAACATGAACTCTTTGAACAGTTGATGCGAGATTTGCGCCGCGAAGCCAGTAGCGGGTTGGACGGCACCCAGGTAGCACACCCACACCTCGTGCACCTAGCCAAAGGCATTTTTGAGACGGCCGTGCGAGGACCACACCAAATCGAGCGGAAGAACGTTGAGGCGCACGTATCGGTTGATGACTTGTTGGCTGTACCGCTGGGACCAAAAACACGACACGCGCTCGAAGCAAACATCGACATTTCGATTCGATATCTTGCCGCATGGCTGGGCGGTTGTGGCAACGTCGCCGTCGAAGGCGTGGTCGAAAACATGGCCACCGCCGAACTCGCCCGCGCACAAGTGTGGCAGTGGATAACTCACGATGTACGGCTCGACAGCGGGGAAGATGTGACACGTGACTTGGTTCGCACCATGATCCAAACACGTCTCGGACAGTTCGAAAAAGAACTTGGTGAGATTGGCACACGTGCGAATCGTTACAACGAGGCCGCCAGTTTGACCGAAAAGCTGATGACGTCGCGGCACTTCCTCGAACATGTCACAGCCATCGCGAGCCCGCGTAGTACCGTTGCACCACACGAAGAAACCGCCACAGCGCTGATGGATACTTAAGGCACTTATGTAACACGTTAAGTGGCTTAATCAAAAAAGACTTGTATCGTATAAAGGTTTTCGGGTGTTTTCGGACCTCCTGTGCCGACCGGCCCAATACGCTATATTCACCTGTCCGGGCCTCAGGGCCCACCCGATCTCGTGCCAGGGAATCGGGTTGCTAGTCTGCAGATGGCCACTCCCGGACTTTGGTTGTCACCGCAAATCCAGCAGCCCGCCCCTGGCATCTTTCGCCTCATTGGATGTGCCCTTTTTCCCCGCCTGGATGGTTATTCTCGAAGGCAGAACGGCGGATGGCGGTAGGGCGGTATGGCGGTTTGGCGGGAGCGTCGCCCCCGAACATCCGCGCGGCGCCGACAGATTGTTTCACCCTGGAACGGCGCAAGACCCGCCCATCCACCACCCTACTCGCCAATTACTCCAGCACCGCCATACCGCCATACCGCCATACCGCCTACCTCACCGGCGTCGCGAGCGTGTCGTTGTGCCGCGATATCAGGGATCGCAAATAAGTCCCGATCCGGTCCGCCCCCTCGAAACCCGCGGCCAGCGCCGCAGTCTGCGCTCGATCCTCTGGGACGTCGGCGCTTTCGGCAAAGTGTTTGATGTCTCGATAGAATCCGATCGTCATCGCGTCCCAAGCACCCCCGGTGTGTTTTGTCAGAATAATGTTCTCGGGCCTACCGATGAGTCGAAGATATTCGTTCTCCATTTCCCGCTCCCGGATCAACTCTGTTCGCCGCCCCGGTAATGCAACAAACATCTCGATATGGAAAAACCCGGCGTCTCGCAGCTGCGGGGCGGTCGTTGTGAGCGGTGGGCCAGAAAATATTGTTTCTTCCCTCCACGCCGTAAAACGCTGTAACCGCTCGTCAAATTCAGTCTGAGACAGACCAGATCGGTCTGCTGCCAGGCGACGCTGATCCACGCGATCGGTTGAATAGTATTCCTCAAGCGAACGAATCGGCCGGACAAGCATGAGATCCCAATGATCTCCCTGGCTATGTCGTATTACTGCAGGCCGATGGTCTCCAGCTGCATCGTACACCGTCATGCGGTTCTGCAACTGATCGATGAGCGCCAAAAGCTGGCCGGGCGCCGCTCGAATCAACGACACCTCATAAAGGAATTCGCTTTCAACGCTTTGTGAGACCGTCAGGACGGCGGCAAGCAGAATCGGTATCATTGTTGCACATCTCCACTGGGCAAGACGATGATTGTAGGCGAGACTAGGCTATCCGCAATGCACCATAAGTGCAACTTGCGGAAGAAATCGGGGTAGCGACTTCAACCATGCGAACACCTTTCGGTTCGGCGTCATCTCGCTGCGGTTACACAATAGGTTTATGTACGCTCCTCGTGAGCTGCATCGAGCAGCCACTCGAAGTGACATTGCCTTCGGCGGAATTCGTATCGGTTTCATCAGGGCTCCGGCACACCTGTGGTCTTGCCCGTGAGGGGCAGATTTACTGCTGGTCACGCTCCAATCCCATGCCCGTAGTCGTATCGGACGAAACTTCATTTACGTCCGTCAGCACACACCTCGATCACACCTGTGGCATCGCAGAAAGCGGATTTGCCTACTGTTGGGGCTTCGACACGTTTGGTCAATTGGGCGTAAACAACGATTCCTTATTAGAGCGATGCGTCACGGGGTTCGGCGACGTATTATGCTCAACTCGACCGCTGCCCGTCGCTGGTGGGTTGGTATTCACACAACTGGACGTCGGTTTTGCCCACACCTGCGGGGTCACCATTGACCTGGCCGCCTATTGCTGGGGCGCAAACACCAGTGGGCAAATAGGCGTCGCCACTGACACGCTATGCTTCTTCGATTTTGCGATTCAGGGATCTCCGTGTGCGCTTGCGCCGGTGCGCATAGAGGGCGTACCCCCCTTTCGTATGGTCTCCGCTGGCAGAATGCATACGTGTGCACTCACGGATCAGGATGAGGCCTATTGTTGGGGCACGGGAGAATCCGGCCGGTTGGGAATCGGGCTCACAGAGGGGAGCCCAACACCAACGAAAGTGCTCGGCGGGTACCGTTTCCGCGAAATCGATGCAGGTGGTGGCCACACATGTGCGCTCACGTTCGAAGACGAAGCCGTTTGCTGGGGGTCCAACGCGGACATGCAACTGGCCACGCCCTTCACCGATTTGGCGTGCGGAAACCAACTCTTCAAATGTTTTGCAGAACCAATCGTGCTACCCACAACCCTGCGTTTCGCCACCATCAGCGTGAGTGGCGGAGTTGGTGTCGGGGGGGATGGCCCCCCGGTAGGTGGCCACACGTGCGGGCTCGTTTCCGATGGCAACGTCTACTGTTGGGGCCTCAACACTCGCGGCCAACTGGTAAACCACAGCGACCTCCGCTCGTCAAAACCCATAAAGATCAACGATGAAAAGCGGTTCGTCCAAATTGACGTGGGATTCGAAAACACCTGCGGTATTGACGACGAGCAAAACATTGTTTGTTGGGCGTTCGGTGGACCCGCTACCCGATTCTTCACATTTCCAAGCTGAGGTAACCGCCGTATAACATCAACGGTTGGACGGTGATAACACCGCGCCGGCCAATGCCCCGTTGGGGTGCCCGTCCTCCAGAACCAACTGCCCGTTTATCAGCACATAGTCAATTCCGCTGGGGAATCGGTGTGGGTCAAACAATGTGGCGTTGTCTCGAAGTTCATCGAGACTCATGACAACCAGATCCGCCTTCATTCCAACTCGTATTAGCCCCCTATCGGTGAGTCCGACTATCTGCGCCGGTAACGACGTAGACGAACGCACAGCGTCCGATATCGAGAGGACACCGCGGTCTCTCGCGTAATAACCAATCTTTCGCGGGAACGTGCCGTAAACACGAACGTGTGTGAGTCCGTCTTCGGGAAGCGCAATCCACCCATCCGTTGCCGTCGCCACCCAGGGTTGCCCTACATAGGCTTCCACATCAACTTCGGAAAGGGAAAAACCACGCAACGCGGCTCCACCGCGTCGATCCTCAAAACCTGTGGTCTGCAACGTCAGTGCAACATCGACTGCGATCCCCAACTCGGCAAGAGTTTTTCCAACGAATGACTGATTGGGGAATTCGAGCACAACAATATTTTCGGCGTCTCCGCGCCGACGTATCTCATGTGCGAAGTCGTCGATCCACGAGTAGATTTCTGACCCGCTGTGCCGACGTAGGACCCGTCCCTCGTAACGCCCAACTTGGAATCAAAATCGTATTGCCGTCACTCCCGGTTGTGTTGTAGGGATATTGGTCAGCCCAAACCGGCACCCCTCGCCGACGAGCCCGTTCGATCATGTCAATGGCCGCGTAGCTCGACCCCCAATAGTTAGCCCCACGCGCCTTGACGTGCGTCTGGACCGACGTCACACCTGTTCGTTCCGCAATTTCAATCGTTTCGGACACGGCCTGGAGAAAGGTGGTCGTGGTTTCGTCCGAGCTTGGGCGGTACCACATTGGATCCGCACCGGACGAGCGCTCGTGCGTCACATAGATACCGTTGTACGGCGCAAGTTCCATGACCAATGCCATCACCTCACGCGTGTCACTCCATCGGCCCGGGACGTATTCGAGACCGGATGACATGCCGAAGGCACCCTGCTGCATGGCCAAACGCACCAACGCACGCATGGAATCCACCTCCGTGTCCGTGGCGACTCGTCGGAAATCATCGCCCATGACCATGCTTCGTACCGTACCGTGACCAATCAGGGTGGCCACGTTGAGACCCGTTCCTTTCCTTATTAAGGAGGCGAGTTGATCGGCAATCGGCCACAGCGATCGCCCATCATGATTGACGACCACCGTCGTGATCCCCGGTGCCACTAAATTCGGCGCCCACCGTCGGCGTGGATCGTCCGATCGAAGACCCTGGCACCATAGCCGGGCCCGTCGGCATGAGAATGGATGTCGATGAACCCTGGGGTAACGGTGCGACCGTCCGCATCCACGATTCGTACCGCCGTCGCCGGCGACAACCTCCCCATCGCCACAATCCGATCACCAACGACACCAATATCAGCGCGAAACCACGGATTCCCGGTCCCATCAAGCACACGGCCATCCCGGATCAACCCGTCATACTGGACCGGTAAAACGGCGAAAACGGTTTGGATGTTAATGCCAATCAAAACAACCGTCGATAAAAGAATAGACAGCATCCGATGCATCAGTTGGCGCACTTCGACCTCTTTGTCATGGTTTCCAAGATGCGATTGGTGGAACACTGCGATACGACTCTGCATATGAATGGTGATGATGGTA
>JAZDDC010000363.1:0-2845 GCA_036679565.1 Gemmatimonadota bacterium | reverse complement strand
TTTGACTAATTGACCTGTCGCCTTACCGGTTTGCTTCCCAAGGATTCGGAGGTCAAACTGCCAGGTTCGGGTCCCGATGCCACCACAGTGACAGGAGTTGTTGATGTCCATTCAATCCGCACGGACCGTGAGGTCCACCACTTGCGCCTTCGTCGCCACCCTTTTTTGGATCGCGCTCGGCGGCTCCTTCGCACACGCGGCTGCCATCGACTTGACTGCCCAACAACGCTCCTACGACGAGGTTGTCACTCAGTCCGCGCAGACCGACGAGGGGCTCTTTGATGTGCATCGCGTGGGAGATCAGCTCCTATTTGAAATCCCCGATCCGATGCTCAATCGCGACATGATCATCATGAGCCGGCTTCACAAAGTCCAAGAAGGCCAGACGAGCGTCGGCGCGAATCTCGCGCCCAACATCGTGGTACGTTGGGAACGTCGGGACAATCGGATCTTCTTGCGCGCCGTTTCGCATTCAAACACGGCAGATCCGGAAGACAATGTGAGTATCGCCGTCGCAAATCAGAGTTTCGCGCCAATCCTCGAGTCTTTCGAAATACAAACCCGCGGCGAGGGGTCGAGCGTCATCGACGTGACAGATCTGTACTTGGATGACACCCCAGCATTCACGCTCCCGACATCGCAACGGGAGAGAATGCAAGTACGTCAGTATGATAGAGACCGCAGTTGGCTCGAATGGTCTAAAAGTTTTCCGATCAACGTGGAAGTCCGCGTGGTGCAGACCTACGACGCTACGCAGACGCCCTCGAACACCCGCGGCGGGGCCCTATCGTTCGAGGTGAACCATTCCATGGTGCTACTTCCCGAAGAGCCGATGATGCCTCGACTGTACGACGAACGAGTAGGATTCATCTCGATCCAACGCACGAACTATTCCCGTGACTTCGACGGTGTTAGGCCCGAGCGGTACGCAAGGCGATACCGACTCGAGCCGTCAGATACCGCTGCCTTTCTTCGAGGCGAACTGGTTGAACCCGCAAACCCGTGGGTTTGGTACATCGATCCTGCAACACCGGTTGAACTCGTCCCCTATATCGAAGCGGGGATCCTGGAGTGGAACGACGGCTTCGAAGAGGCCGGCTTTCGCAACGCCATTCAAGTACGACGGGCCCCAACAGAAGAAGAAGATCCTGAGTTCAGTCTGTTAGATGCACGTCACTCCGGTCGGGGGAGGTCATTCGTGCACACACGAATTTTTACCAAGGGGTGAACGAACGGATGCGCTGGCAGCTCTTGAGTCAGGTAGCGACGGCGGCCGATGATCACCGCTACCGCGACGACGACCTACCCGAAGATCTCATGGGCGAAGCAGTACGGTACGTGATATCGCACGAAACGGCACACTCCGTGGGACTCCCCCACAACCAACGCGCCAATTTCGTCTTTCCAGTGGATTCTATTCGCAACCCGGACTTTGTGCGACGCATGGGGCACTCGGCTTCTTCTGTGGGACGCACACGTTTCAACTACGCCGCACAACCCGGCGATCACGTTCCACCTGAGCGACGAATGGGTGTGTGGGATGCATGGGCGATTCGGTGGGGGTACCGACCAATCCTCGATGCCGACACGCCGGAAGATGAATTCGCGACGCTCAACCAGTGGATCGTGGAGCGTGCGGATAAACCTTGGTTCCGTTTCGCATCGGCCTTGTTCGGCATGGATGTGGAATGGGACCCCTATCGGATGACCGAAGGGATCAGTGACGATCCAGTCGAGGCCGCGACACTTGGCATGGCGAACCTACGTGTCATGGTTGACAGCATCATGCCCTGGGTCCTGGACGAGGGCGAGGACTACTACGAACTAGAGACACACTATTTACAGGCTCTTACACAATGGAACCGGTACGCAGAGCACGCAGCGGCCGCCGTTGGCGGGTCCTGGACGCATCACAAACGGTATGGCGAAGAGGGTTGGGTTTACACACCAATTGACCCGGACTATCAACGGAAAGCGATGCGTTTCATCGACGAGCATGTCTTGCGTACTCCCCATTGGGCGTTAAACCTCGATGTGTTGCGGCGGTTGGAACACGCGGGTGCCGTGGAGCGTATTCGGGCCTATCAAGAACTCGCCGTGCAACGTCTGCTGAACCATGCCCGCATAGCTCGCCTCATCGAACACGAAACATTCTTAGGCGAAGAGACCTATACCCCCGCCCAAATGTTGGATGACACGCGCACCATCGTCTGGAGAGAGCTGGGGTCCGGCGGCTCCATCGATACCTATCGGCGAAATCTACAACGGGCGTATCTTGCGCAAGCACACTACCTGTTGCACGAAGCCGAGTCCGACCATTGGAAGCCGCCGGCGTCGGGCAACTTGCGTGTAGGCCGCAACGACGATCCGCCACTGAATGCCGATCTCCATATCGCACAATCGGACATCCGCCCCCTGATCAGGGAGCAGTTGCAACTGCTTGAAGAGGAAGTCGAGGCGGCGTTACAGCGGGGGCTGAGGGATCGAATGACCCGGGTGCATTTGGAGGATGTGTTGGTGCGGACGAGGCGGATAATGGAACAATAGAACAACCAACAATTGGGGTGGTGGTGCTGGAGGTGAAGCTTGCCGAGCCCGCGCTGGGGCAAGTGTGGGTTCGAATCACACGGATGTCGCAGCAACCGGTACCGCCACCATGTCGCCGTTCCTGGTTGCGGACTACTCCCCCTTGAACACGGCCGCACGCTTCTCCATGTATGCAGCAAGTCCCTCTTTCGCGTCCTGGCTATCGAAGAGTTGCTGCTGCAACTCACGTTCAATTGCTAACCCGCTCTCAAACGGGACCTCTGCACCGGACTGTACCGCCCGTTTGATCAGGCCCACA
>JAZDDC010000362.1:0-20192 GCA_036679565.1 Gemmatimonadota bacterium | reverse complement strand
ACCGTGGCGCCCATTGACACGCGGCAAGATCCTTCGGCGAACGGGCTCACGCCACGCTCGAGGGTTAACGGGCGCAAGCTATTGTTGGTGCGATTATCCGGTCGTGGCACGTATCCGCTCTATGATTGAAGAAGTTGAATACCCCTCCACAAAGGGTACAAGAACAACGCGGCCACCCCGTGAAAGAACCTGTAGTTCGCCTGGGAGTTTCTTCCCGTCATAGTCTGATCCCTTGACGAGCACGTCCGGTTCGAGTTCGCCGACTATGTACTCGGGCGTATCTTCCGCGAAGGCTAAAACACAATCCGCCGATTCCATCCCCGCCACAACACGCACGCGTGCCTCGAGCGTCATGATTGGTCGAGAAGGACCCTTTTCCAGGCGTCGCGCAGAGTCATCATCATTTACGGCCACGATTAGACAGTCGCCCTCGGCACGGGCACGCTCAAGCACGTGACCCGGATGCATGAGGTCAAACACACCATTGGTGAACGCCACAACGCCCGTCTGACGTTGTCGCCATGCCTTGGCCATGTCCAATGTCATCAGTTTTTGGTCGGTCGGCCGCATGCGAAATCAGTTCGTGCCCCATCGTCTGAAGCTCCACTTCAACAGGAACGGAGCGATGAACGTCGTGCCGATCACCATCAAGATAATTGCGCTGAACAGTTCCTTGCCCAACACACCGGTGGACAACCCGATCTGCGCAAAGATTAATCCGACCTCTCCGCGAGGCATCATGCCGATGCCGACTGCCATCTTGTTGAACTTCCGCCACCACACCGGCAACCCCGCAACGACTTTTCCAACCACGGCAATAACGAAGAGTCCCAATCCAACACCAATGATCGGTAGGTTTCCTTCGGTGAACGGATTGAGCAATCGAAGGTCCAGCTGGGCGCCTATACTCAGAAAGAAGACGGGTGCAAAGACATCGGAAATGGGTTTCACTTGGGATTCGATAACGTCAAACTGATTGGTGCGTGACAATACGAGACCGGCGGCAAACGCGCCGATGATCATCGCGGATCCCGCAAGTTCTGCAAGCGCTGCCACAACCAGCATAAACGAAAACGCGGCGACGAGCAGAACGCCCCGAACCCGCATACGATCGATCAAGTTGAACAGTCGTGGCGCCAACCACATACCAAGCGAAACGGCGAGTACCAGAAAACCGATTGCTACCGACGCCGCCGCGCCGATATCGAGAAGACTCACGGAAACACCGGCGGCGAGTGTTGATACCAGCCCGAGCAAAATCAGTCCCAGGACGTCGTCAATGACCGCGGCGCCGATCACCATCTTTGCTTCGACCGATGACATGACGTTGAGGTCGGTCAGCACGCGGGCCGTAATCCCTACCGATGTTGCGGTTAACGCGGCACCAACGAAGACTGCCGTCGCCATTTGCGAACTAGTATTAAAATTGTCCGGGACCAAACCGGAAATCCAAAAAAGCACGCCGAGCCCGAATGGAAGCACGACACCAACGATTGCTACCATTGAAGCTGACGGCCCGATACGAAACATCTGTCGGAGATCGGTTTCCAATCCGATCTCAAATAGCAGAACCAACACGCCGATTTCGGCAAAGAGTTGGAACTCGCTCGTGAGTGGATCGGCGGCGGCTGTCGGAATAAGATTGAGAAGGCTGACGCCTAGAATCGCGCCAGCGACAAGCTCCCCGAGTACCGCTGGTTGACCGATGCGTTCGAATAATTCCCCGGACAACTTGCCAATGACCAACACCACGCCAAGGATCAGCAAGAATCGGCCGATATGCGATTCGCCAATCGCGGCGGTCAACGCAAAGTTGGGCCACGACTCCAGAAGCGACAAAGTCATTGTGTTAGAGACCCTGACGGACGTCGAGTCTGAACCGGATGATACGCGGATAAAACGGGAGTTGGAGAACTTCTGGATACGACATCACAATGCGGATTTCGTTTGGACGCACGGTACGCCGGATGGAGATTTGACGGGCTTCGGGAGGTAGGTCCAATTGATCGACTCTGTTCAGTAAACGTCGCCGGATTGCATCGTCGGTCAAGTTTGTTGCAAACGCAGCCTGCGTTCTAACCTCGTCCTCCATGCGCCATTTCCGCGCGTAAATCGTTCCGACTTCGATGCCAAAGTAGCCAACCGTAACGAGCACCAGGACCCACACCAAGCACCCGGTCCGTCCCATCCCTCGTCGTCCAAGCGGACGACCAACCTCTACCACTGGGATTGGGCCCCATCCACGATATCTGATACGAGACGTTCGAGAGCCTCTTCGCGACCGGACGGTTCATCGGGCGGTTGATATTCGCCTTCAACCCGAAGCCCTTGGCGTTGCCAGAGCATCAATTCTTGGCGCCGGTCAAATATCTCCACCGAAAGGACGATTTGCACGAGTCGTCTTGTCACCGCGACACCCGCCCCCGGTGTTTGGCTGAACGACAACGGACGGTCTGCTTGGTAGCTGGAAATGACACCACGCACCACGGCGTCCGCTTGCTCCTCAGCGGCTGGCCGAAGCCCGAGGCGGTTCTCCATGGCCGCGCGAACCGCTTCTGATACTTCCTGTGTCAGGGTTGGTTCGCCGGTTTGGTTGTCGAACGGCAGGATGGCCACGGTCCTAACGTGAGGCGGTAGCCCTCCGCCCGCGAACCCGTAGCAGGCGGAAAACAACGCCACGCAGACCACACTAGCGATTCTGCCAAATATCCGAATCGATTGTCTCAAGTGTTTCTACTTCAGTGATGGTGAACTCGAACCGGGACACATCGATGGGCAGATCAATCTGAGCCTCCGTTACCAAACCGGTGGACGGATCAAGCCGGGTGTCCACAAGCCCGATAGTGCGGCCTCGTCGCCGGATTTCACCGGTAAGACGATTGGCTGGATTACCTCGTAGTACGAAACTGAGTGTGTCCCCGCCCACAACATACCTCCAGGCTCGCAAGTCGTCGCGATGAAGCGTCTGCACGGCCGTGCCCGGCGAGGGCGGTTGTGGGATCCCCAGACCGGCCCAAAACAGCGGCGCGAGACTAACGAGCCCCCGAAAATCTTCCTCCGGCACCACCCAGAGCGCTGAATCTCCCACCACCGCAACCCGTCCGGACCGCCGAAAGGGCCCCTGATAATCGAACCGAAGAGAATCCGGCGGTGCTATCACGACCGCCGCTCGTCCCGCCGCGGCCCCTTGCTCGTTACGGAACCGCCACGGACGGATTTGATATCTTCGTCCCTCTGACGGGATGTAGACGTCTATCCAACTTCTGACGGTTGCTACGTTCCCCGGTGCCAGCCCCTCCGGCGCGATGCTCATCGGCCCCGACGAGCATCCCAGAACGCCGGCGATGAAGTACATGAGGATCGCTGGTTTCTTTAACAAATACAATGTAAGCTCAACTTAAACATAAACTTAAAGAACACAATTAATGTTATGTATCACTACCGTTTCCTCCGGAATCGACGCACTCGATCGCCGTATGTGATGCGATCCACGACATCGAAGCCGGAGACCACACGCCCGAACAACGTGTATGCTCCGTCGAGATGTGGCTGGGGGCCAAGCGTGATGAAAAACTGACTTCCGCCCGTGTCAGGCCCCCCACGCGCCAGCCCCAAGACACCCCGGTCGTAACGCCGCCGGCTAAGCTCGTCCCTGAGTGTGTACCCCGGACCACCGGTACCGTCGCCCCGGGGGTCACCGTCTTGGATGACAAACGCCGGTACCACCCGATGCCATTCATGCCCGTCGAAATATCGGCGGTCCGCCAACTCGAGGAAGGCACGGACTGTTTGCGGCGCATCGTCAGCGAACAGCTCGATCTCGATATTCCCACGCCCGGTGACGATCTCGATGGACGGTGTCAGTTCACCCCGTTCCGCGGGCAACAATAACTCACGTGCGAGGTCTCGGTAGTCCGCGACCGTCCATCCTCTTTGGACCGTTCCGTCCCGTGTCCATCGCTTGGCGGCCTCAGGGATTCGATCCAGGGCGACCTGGCGTACGCGTGGATCCAGGGGGGGATTCGGGAACTCATCAAAGAATCGCCGGGCGACGTCCAGGTCGGGCCGGGCAGAGTTCATTGCGGCAACGGCGATTACAATGGCGACCCGAGCCGACGATAACTGGTCGCGGGCGGCGCGGCCAAATGCGGTGATGAGCTGAGCCGGTTGCATGAGGTTGGGGTACCGCTGGACGTGACGAAACACCGCAGCCCGTACACCGACATCATGATGGTTCCAATAGTCCGTTATGAGCGTGTCCGCGCCGTCTGAGTCGATGCTAAAAAGTCGTCCGAGCGCGGCGGCGCCCACGCGTGCATCCGGATCCGTGGCAAGTGTGCGCAGGGTGGGCATTCCGGCAATTCCGAGATTGCCAAGAGCCTGGACGGCGATGAGACGCTCTCGCCATTGACCGGAACTCACCCAATCCTGGATGAAGGGAAGCGACGCCGCACCCTGTACGTTGGCAAGACTCAGCAGCGCCTCCCGGCGCGTGGCAAGGATGCCACCGCTGAGTTGCCGCTTGAGTGCGTCCGCAACGTCGGGGCCCTCGAATTGGCCCAGAGCCGCCAGCGCTTCGACACGCACGTTGGGATCTGGGTCGCCTGCGCGTTCGGCGATGCGTGTGGCATGACGGGCTGTCTCGAACGTGGCCAGTGATCGTATGGCATGGATCCGTACATGGGGATCACGATCACCGAGGAGTTGCTCCACTCGTACGGCGAGGGCGTTCTGATTGATGTGTGCGGAGTCGGCGTACGGCGCATCAAGCGTGCGAACGGCCCAACCTCGAATCAACGGGTCTTCGTCTTCGGTGGCGCGCAGCAACACGTTGGCAGCGTCGGTGGCTCTGAGCCGCCCCAGTGAATATATGGCTGGACCACGCGTCTCTCGTTGCCGCGATTCCGCATACTGGGCAAGTAACGCAAACGGCGCTTTGTCGCCGAGACGCCATGCTTCGCGTAGGGCGCGATTGATGGCGGACGGAACATTTCCGGACGTAGCCGCCCCAAGAGATCGAGACAAAATGTCGGCGAAGATTGCGGCCGCGTCCGAACCGCCGATTCGCGCCAGGGCGGCCATGGCTTCATCGCAAAGTTCGTCACAGTCGCCCGAGTTTCCGTCGAACGCGATCTCGCGTATTCGTGGCAACGCGGCGGTGTCGCCAAGGAGACCAAGTGCAAAGACCGCGTCGAGGCGGACCACAAGGACCGGGTCGCCGGTGAGTCTCAGCAGCAGCGAACCCGCGTCGGTGTGTCCGATGCGTCCCATGGCCAAGGCAGCATGACGCCGTACGATAGCACTCGAATGCCCGGCCGCGGAGCGGAACACGTTTCGATCGAAGCGACGCTCATCCTCGGCAGCGAGGACGGGCGCCAAGGCGTCAACGATCACCTCGTCCTGCGCAACGACCGCGGTAGACGCGACCGCATTGAGGAGGAGACTACAAGCGAACAGGATCCGGAATCGCAACTAATCGCTCACGAACTGAAGATGGAATCGACAACGTCGAGTGGTTTTCATTTATGGCGACCAGTGTTATCTCCGCGGTAGCCAGTAGTCTTTCTTGAAATTTTATGGCTGTTCCAAACTGTACTTGCCGGCTACGACAAAAACGAACCCACGAGAGCACAGTCAGCATTTCGTCATAACGCGCGGGGGCGCGAAAACGCATTTTTGCCTCTACAACAGGCAGACGAATCCCCGCGTGTTCCAGGTCCCTGTATGTTACCCCTAACTCGCGCATGTGTTGTGTGCGACCAAGCTCACACCAGACCAAATACACGGAGTGATGTGCAACACCCATCTGATCCGTCTCTGCATACCGTACACGGACCTCGGTCTCGTTGACATATTGATCGGTCATCCCAATGCGTGTTTCCTCACTCTGGCCACCGGTTTGGGTTTGTAATAACCGGGCCGCTCACCGAATGTCAAACACCGTAACAGTTTAACTGTGTTACCCGCCGAACACGTGAAGTTCTGGCCCCTCATCATCCACCGTTGCGTAACGGGCTTCTTCCATCCACGGTCCTGGATTGAGGTACCACTGACCCGATCTGACTTCAACTAACGAAGCCTTGTGCGTATGGCCCATGACGAGCATCTGTAAATTTGGTCTTTCACTTAGGTACTGCCGTGCGAACGATTCCTGCGTGTCTGCGACTTTTGCGTTCATTTGCTCAGTGCGTGTGCCGCTGCTCAACAGACGGGACAATTTACTCACACCCCAGAGACCCACGTCGGGATGCACAAGACGAAACATGCCGACAGTCATTTTTTTCCGTGTCAGCCAATGAAGTATCCGCGCGCCCACGTGGCGTTCGCCAAGTCCGTCGCCGTGTACGACGCGCGAATTCCACTCTGCCAGTTGCATGTCGCATCCTTCGGGTTCGAAGCGTACGCCCAACTGCTCCCTCCAAAACCTCCCACCCCAACGATCGTGGTTCCCGCCGGTGATGGTGAGCACGACGCCTTTTTCACGGAGTGCCGCGAGCAGTGCGAGCGTAGGAAATAACCGACGCGGTATTACGGTGCGATACTCGAACCAGAACTCAAAGAGATCACCGTTGATGACAAGATGATTCCCCAACGCTGGAACTTCTTTGAGGAAATTATGGAACAATTTGTCGGTACGCGACCCCTCGGAGTGATAGAGGTGAGCGTCACCGACGATGACCACGCGATTGCGGGACATATCCTTACCTACGGAAACGCGAGGGTTACGCCTACCCCGTAACGATTGCTCGGCAACACGCGAAAGCTAATCTCTTCGGGAAAGTCCCACAGGTTTGCTGCAACGAATGCCTCGGCGCCTGAAAATAGATGGTTGAAGATGAGTAGTACCAGCCAATCTTCATACTCGTCTTCCTTTGCATCGAGTAACTCCCGATCGCGTTGGTCTTCTGGGCGGGCCGCATCGGCTCGGCGAAGGAATGACAGTTGGTGTTTGGACTTTAAGGTCATCGTCAGCGTAACACCTTCCCAGAAAACGAACACAGCGCCCGTTATGGTACGATCGAGTCGGGACTGCCCCCAACCTGGAAGTAGCAATGAGCGAAACATTGCGCCAAGTGGCGAGATCGGTGGTCGGATGCGAAACGGTTCGACCGTGGTAGTATCTATCTGTTCCGGGCCAACTGGGATGGGTATTGTGATTTGCGCATGCACCGGGCAAGTGATACTGGCAAACGCGAGCACGGTACATGTGGCGGCAGTAGTACTGGCGGGAGCGTGTGGGAATCGAACCCACCGGAGCCGCCTAAGGCACCTCCCTACGGTTTTGAAGACCGCGCAAGCCACCAGGCCCAATCCGCCCCCATCGTAACGGCGTGTCATGCCCTACTTCCGCGTCGCAATCGCGTCGATCTCGACCAAACTCTGTTTGGGTAACTCACGCACAGCAATCGCGGCCCGCGCGGGTTTATGGTCACCAAAGTGGCGCGAATACTCCGCGTTCATCTCGGCGAATGCTGCCATGTCTGCGAGATAGACGGTTGTCTTGAGCACCGTGTCCAAACCGCCACCGGCCTGTTCCAGTACAGCCGCGAGGTTGGTTAACGCGCGGTGCGTCTGTTGTGTGACGTTCTCCCCGACAATGGTCATAGTCTCCGGATCCAACGCAACCTGTCCTGAAGCGAATATGAGTCCACCAGACACTACGGCTTGACTATATGGCCCAATCGCTTCCGGAGCCTTTTTTGTGTGTACGAATTCCAACGGGGTACGCTCCCTTCTCTTGTAACAAGCCTTAGAATAATCCTTCGATGGCGCCGTCGTCTGAGATCTTCATCCGTTCGGCGGCAGGTGACTTACTTAGGCCGGGCATGGTCATAATGTCACCGGCCAAGGCGACAACAAAGCCGGCACCTGCGGAGGGATAAATATCTCTGATGTTTATGCGGAAACCGGTGGGGGCACCGAGGAGTGTTGCGTCGTCACTGAACGAGTATTGTGTTTTCGCAATACAAACCGGTGTGTTGCCCATGCCGAACTGTTCTAACTGCTTGGCTGCACGAGCGGCTTTTGGTGTCATGTCAACACCATCCGCGCGATAGATCTCCTTGGCGACTATTTCGAGTTTCTCCTTGATGGATCCGTTTACGTCGTACAGAGGTTTGAAGTTGGCCCCACCCTTTTTGAGTGCCGCTAACACCGCCTCACCCAGCTCGACACCACCTTCTCCTCCTTTTTCCCAAACTTCGCACAACGCCACCTTTGCATCAAACGGTTCACAACCGCGTCTCACGACATCCAATTCTTCGTCGGCATCGGTGATGAATCGGTTGAGGGCCACGATGATCGGTAAATTATATTTTGCCACGTTTTCGATGTGTCGTCCGAGATTTGCAAATCCCCGTTCGACCGCGGCGGTATCAGGGGTGGTGAGGTCATCCTTTGACGCACCACCGTGCAGTTTGAGCGCCCGCACGGTCGCGACAATGACCGCAACGTCCGGCTTGAGGTTAGCCGACCGACATTTTATGTCGAAAAACTTTTCGGCACCGAGATCCGAACCGAAGCCCGCCTCGGTCACGACAATGTCCGCAAGACGCAATGCGGTCTCGGTGGCGATGACCGAGTTGCACCCGTGCGCAATGTTACCAAAAGGTCCGCAATGAACGAGGGCTGGCCCACCCTCCAAAGTTTGCACGAGGTTTGGCATCAACACGTCGCGCAGTAACAATGCCATAGACCCGTGGGCCTTGAGCGAACGTGCGTAAACCGGCTCGCGTGCTCTGGTAAACCCGACGATGATATTTCCCAGCCGCTTTTCCAAATCAGCGCTATCGCTGGCCAGGGACATGATGGCCATGATTTCGCTGGCCGGTGTAATGACGAAACGTTCCTCTCGCGGTACGCCACCGAGCGGCCCACCCAACCCGACATTGACGTGCCGTAGCGCACGGTCATTCATATCCATCGTCCGTGGCCAGGTGATTCTACGCGGGTCGATGCCTAAGGCGTTACCATGGTGCAGGTGGTTGTCCAACATTGCGGACAGCAAATTGTGAGCGCTGGTGATGGCGTGAAAGTCGCCGGTGAAGTGGAGGTTGATATCCTCCATTGGTATCACTTGCGCATATCCGCCCCCGGCGGCACCACCCTTGATGCCAAAGACCGGGCCCAAACTCGGTTCACGAATTGCACACAACACCCGTTGCCCCATTTTACGCAGCGCCTGTGTAACACCCACCGTCACGGTAGATTTCCCCTCACCCGCCGCCGTGGGGTTAATCCCGGTGACGAGCACCAATTTCGCCTGTCGTTCCCGCTCAAGAATTTTCTCGGTACGAACCTTGGCTTTGTAATCGCCGTACAGCACCAGGTCCTCGCGCGAGATTCCAAGCTCTTCGGCGACATCCGTGATGGGGCGCGGGGTAGCGCGTTGAGCAATCTCGATATCGGTCGGTACTTTAGTCATGTGCGGTGGTGGTTTGGGTAAGGCGCTCGCCGAAGCAACGTGTGGCGTTCGCAGTGGTCGTACAGATCAATTCGTCCAATGTCACGTTACGGATGTCCGCGATTCGTTCGGCGACTTTGGCGACGAACGCAGGTTCATTTCGTTTCCCGCGGAACGGAACCGGTGCGAGGTACGGCGCATCGGTTTCGACGAGTAACCGGTCGGCCGGTACCGCTCGGATCGCGGCGGTGTTACTCCAAGACTTAAATGTGACCATGCCACTGAACGACACATACGCGTTGCGTTCGAGTCCAGCCTCGAGGACTTCGTCGCCCGAGCTAAACGAATGTAGGATGAAGGTGGCATCGGTGTCACGGAGCATGGCGGCCATATCGTGGTCAGCCGCTCGACTGTGAATCACGACAGGCATGTGATAGCGTACACCCAAGGCAAGGTGTTCCGCAAAAACACGCCGTTGGGTGTCACGTGGTGAATGGTCGTAGTGATAATCCAATCCGGTCTCCCCAACTGCCACCACCCTGTTGTTCTCCAACGCCGCCTCGATGCGGCGTGCCACATCCGGCGACCACGAAGACGCGTCATGTGGATGTACGCCGGATGTTGCGGTGAGGTCAAACTCCTCCGCAAGCAACCCCGCGCGCCGTGTGGCCTCTTCCGATTCCGCGATGATTACGACGTGCCCAATCCCTGCTGCACGGGCTCGATCAAGCACCTCGGCCCGGTCCTCGTCGAACTGAGTATCTCCGAGATGACAATGCGTGTCGATCAGCACGCGCTCGAAGTCTAAGCTTTTTTGGGGGAAACGACGGTGGCCCCGGTGGAGGCCCCGATGTCTTTTGTGCCGCGGACATCGTCGCCCGGCCACCGTTTCTCGATTGCCATGAGAATCGGCGCGGCGATGAATATCGACGAAAAGGTACCGGTGATCACTCCGAACGTTACGACGAGTAGTGGACCACTTAGCACTTCCCCACCAAAAACGACCAACGCCAACGATGCGCTCAGGGTTGTACCGGATGTCAGGACCGTGCGGGGAAGCGTTTCGTTGATGCTTCGGTTGAGAACGGCGTACAAGTTCTCTCGCCGAAATTTGCGGAGGTTTTCTCGAACGCGGTCGAACGTGACGATTGTATCGTTCAACGAATAACCCACGATCAGTAGCAGGGATGCGACAACGAAGAGTGACACTTCAATATTCAGGAACGAGAGGAACGCAAAAGTCGCTAGGATGTCATGGACCGCGGCGGCCACCGCGGCGGTTCCAAATCGCCATTCGTATCTCATCCATAAGTACAGAAAAATTGCTCCGAATCCCATGAGTAATGCGAGCACAGCCTTTTGACGTAACTCGCCGCCGACCTTTGGCCCTACGGCTTCAGTCAGGATTATTCGATAGGCATCCGGACCGAAGGTCTGGTCCAGCAAGCGTTCGACCGCCGCGGCGGTCTCCTGTGTGTTTTCGGCGGTTGCATCCGCATCCAAGCGCGCGCGAATCGCAAATTCGTTGGGTGAACCAAACGTTTGAATCTCTGGATCGAGACCTCCTGCCTGCAACGCCGCGCGAATTGAACCAGTATCCATTGCGGGATCGCTGGCTTCGACCACCATCAACGTCCCCCCGGAGAACTCGATGCTGAGATTGAGCCCTCGCAGAGCGAGGAGGATCAATCCTGGAATAATGAAGGCCAGGGCCACGCCATACGCCGTACGACGTTTGGCCAGGATGTCGTAATTGGCGTTATCAAAAAGACGTATCATTTAGATTGAGAGCTGAGTCGACGGTGATCGCCGCTGGAGCCAGATTAAGAAAAAGGTTCGAGTGACGAAAACCGCAGTGAGCAGAGACGCCACAATACCAATGATCAGCGTGACCGCGAATCCCCTGACGGGTCCGGTGCCAAACTGATAGAGAAATGCCGCCATGATGACCGTTGTTACATTGGCGTCGATGATTGCGGGCATTGCGTGTTGAAAACCCGACTCGACCGCAGTCCGAGGACTCTTGTTCAACGCAAGTTCTTCCCGGATCCGTTCAAAAATCAGAACGTTTGCATCGACGGCCAAACCGAGTGACAGAACAAAACCGGCCAACCCTGGCATCGTGAGCGTGGCTCCCATCATGGCCAGACCACCCAACGAGAACAACATGTAAAATACCAAACCGGCGATGGCAAACAGGCCACCGATACGATAGTACCCTCCAATAATCACAACCACCAACACAATCGCAATGATACCCGCGCGTTGCCCCTTTTGAATCGAGTCTTGTCCCAAGCTCGGGCCGACGGTGCGTTCTTCGACGATCTCAATCGGCGCCGGCAATGCACCGGCGCGTAACACGAGTGCTAAATCTTGGGCGTCCTGTATTTGGGCATTGCCCAACTCAATTTGGCCGTTGCGTGTGATCTGACCACGAATAACTGGCGGACGCCCTTGCACACGGCCATCCAACACGATGGCCATGTAATTTCCGACGTTTTCGGCTGTCGCACGACCAAAAACACGACCACCGCGGCGTGTGAGTTGGAAATTTACAACAGCTTGGTTGAAGGTCGGATCGATTTGGGCCTGAGCGTCTGTCAGTTCTTGTCCCGTTATCAGCGCCCTGCTGTCTAATGCGTACAACGGCATGAATGGCCGGGCACCTTGAGAGATGGCCTCGTTACCCCAAAACATTGCGAGGCCGCGGGGCAACGCTCGTTGAAATTCGGGCAACTGAACCAAACTGTCAGCGTAGGCGTAGTCTTCTTCCGGAACGAGATATTCGCCGGGAATTCCACCCTGTTGATAGTTAAGTAGCTCGCTAAACGGGGTAGTTGAAATCGAATCCGACTGAGCCACGACGGTTGTGTCCGGCGTCGCTGCCGAGTCTTGAGGTTGAGCCTCCGCAGAGTCCTGTCCCCGTAGTAGCTCTTGGATTGCGGAGGACGTCCCCCCCCCACTCGATCCGCGCCGGCCACGGACCCCTGCCCTGGCAAGAGCTGCGTCGATAGCCACGAGGGCATCCTGGAATTGATTCCGCATGTCAGTAATGCGGAACTCGAGGAACGCTGACCGCGCGACAATACCCTTCGCCTGCTCCGTATCGGTAATGCCTGGCAATTCAATGATTATTCGATCGGCGCCGACTCGTTGGATGAGTGGTTCGGCCACCCCGAACTCATCGATCCGGCTACGAATCACAGTTTCGGCCCGATCCAACGCGTCAGGTCGGTTTGCGACGGGGCCCCCGGACTCGTCGATTTCGATGGCAAGATGCATCCCGCCCTGGAGGTCGAGTCCCAGTTTGAGCGGTATCCGTTTCTCGACAACGTTCACCGTCTCCCCATCCGGCCCGACTTCGGTACGAGTGATCGACCGAGGCCAGAGGGCATATACGGTGACCAATAACAGGGCACCGATTATCAACAGACGATTGCGGATTGTAGACATCCCAGCCGTTACCTCGTGAATCCTGGCAAAGCCTTAATGACTAGTCCCCCTCCCACTGCCTGTCAACGCACTTTTGGCAGACTGGAAGTCCGCGTCGAGTTGGGCTTTGAGCGCCTCGACGCTGGGAAAAGCACGAACATCTCGTAGGCGTTCCACCCACGCTAACTTTACAATCTTACCGTACAAATCTTCGTTCACATCGAGAAGATGTACTTCGATAGAGGCTCCAAGGTCCTTGAACGTGGGCCGGGGGCCTTGATGCATCATACCGCCCGCCTGCCCACCGTACCATTCGGTCCAAACCGCGTATACCCCATCTGGTGGAAGGAGTTTGCGAGCGTTTGGGAGGGCAAGGTTGATGGTCCGATACCCTATCCCTTCGCCCCTTCCAGCGCCGCGGACCACTTTTCCAGTGAGCGAATACGGCCTTCCCAATAACATCTCAGCCGTGTGAAGGTCACCCCCTGCTATTGCACGACGTACCAGTGTCGATGACACGGCCTTGCCCTGGACGCTCACCGCCGGTACCACGTCCACTGCAAACCCCAGTTTTTTGCCGAGTTGACGAAGGACGGACACATCTCCCTCTCGTCCCTTGCCAAGTCCGTGGTCGTAGCCAATGACCAATTCTTCGAGCGCATACCGTTCTTTGAGAAGCTCGACGAACTGTACCGGAGAGTACTGCGACAGTGCCTTGGTAAACGGTAAAATCACGACACGATCGATTTCGCTTTGCGCCAGGATTTCTCGTCGTTCCTCCGGGGCCGTGAGCAGTGGTGGCGCCGCCGCGGGGTTGACCACCTCGAGCGGATGGGGTTCGAACGTCACCAAGACACTCCGTCTCTTGGCCTTGTCTGCGCGCTCCCGGATCTCGTCCAAAACGGCTCGGTGTCCCAGATGGACGCCATCGAACGTGCCAACGGTGAGCACGGAACCCGGGTGTTGTTCCGTCACGCTACCGAACCGAGAACTACCCGCGGGTGGAGCAGCCCGTCCTCTCGAGAGACGGCTATCGCGACCAATTCTCCATTGGTCAGCACCGCGACGGCGCCACCGTCATTCGATCCGCCCCACGGTATTCTTTTTCCGTGACGGAGAGCATCACTTCCGGTCTCGTCAACCACGATGTGCTGGAGATGTCCTACAAGCTTGCTGGGAGACCTAACATCCTCCCACGATACTTTTGTGGCACTGATGGCCTCTGAGATTGCAAAAGGCCCAATGGCAACCCGCCGCAACTCGATCAAATGAGCGCCACATCCAAGTTTCTCCCCCAGGTCACGCGCGATGGCTCGTACGTAGGTTCCTGTGGAAACACGCACACGAAAGCCGACGTGTTGGTCGGCCATCTGTGTCAATTCAAAACTTGATACCGAAACCTCTTTCGGTGCCAACTCGACATCTTCGCCCCGCCGTACCCTGCGATGCGATGCTTCGCCCCGGACTTTCTTTGCCGAGTACACAGGTGGTGCTTGGAAATACCGACCGACCAGGGAACCCATTGCCGACGAGATCGCGGACTTGTCAACCTTGGCCCACGTGTCCGACGTTCGGATGATGACACCCGTGCCGTCGTCGGTATCGGTTTGTTCGCCCAGGCGTAACACACCTTCGTAAACTTTTTCCAGATCGGTCAAGTAGTCGAAAAGCCTGGTTGCTTTGTTGATCATGACGATCAACAATCCGGTGGCAAACGGATCGAGTGTACCGGCGTGGCCTACGCGTTTAATTCCAAGTTGTCGACGCACGTCGGCGACCACATCGTGCGAGGTAGGGCCGACTTGTTTGTCGATGAGAAGAAAGCCGTCCTTCAGTTCGAGTCCTCTTCCTGTTTCATCTGGTCGAGGACTTCAAACATACGGGCCGCGTGATCCATGCCACGATCGTACGCAAAGTGCAGTTCAGGAATTGTGCGCAGGCTGAGTGTTTTTGCCAACAGTGATCGCAAAAAACCACGGGCACTTTCGAGTCCCTCGAGGGCCGCCTTGCGTTCATCCTCGCCACCGAGGACACTTATCAAAATGGTAGCATGTGAAAGGTCGGATGTTACTTCGACACGCGAGATCGAGGTTAACTCGACCCGTGGATCTTTCACCCGTTTCATCAGCGCCTCAGCGAGACTTTGTTTTATGGCCGTCGCCACACGTTCGCGACGATGGTGTGCCCCATTTGTCACAAGAAGCTCGTAGCTGAGTCAATGATTCGCGCGTCAGCGTTCATCGCCACCGCGCCGTCGGCAGCGGACAACACCGACTGACAGTGCCGCCGATCCGTGGCGACAACGCAACACGACAGTTCTGCCCTCTGCCAAAGGTCTTGGTGCCCAGTTTCGGCGACCGATACGTTGAGTTTGTTGTGGAGCCGGTCTTTGAGACTTTTGAGGACCCGACGCTTGTCCTTCAAGGACTGACATGCGCCCAGATGCAATTCCCACGTCACCAAACCGACGACCACTAGCTACCCTTTGCGGCCCCGGCCCCTTCCAGTGAACGCGCAATTTGTTCGATCGTAAAGGCCTGTACTCTGTCGCCAATTTTTATATCGTTGAAGTTCTGCACGGCGAGGCCACACTCCAGGCCTTCTTTTACTTCTCGCACATCCTCTTTGAAGCGCTTGAGGCTGGCGAGTTCTCCGGTGTAAACATCGGAGCCGTCCCGTATGACGCGAACACGCGCGGATCGCTTCATCAATCCCTGCCGCACCACGCACCCACCAATGGTGCCAAGGGCCGAGATTTTGAAGATCTGCAGTATCTCGGCCTCTCCGAGTACCACTTCTCGCTCTTCTGGTGCGAGCAATCCCTCAAGAGCCGCCCGGACATCTTCAACGGCCTCGTAGATTATTCGGTACGTGCGCACATCAACATGTTCACGCTCGGCGGCCGCGCGGGCGTTCGTATCCGGTCGAACATGAAATCCAATGACGATAGCCGCTGATGCTTTGGCGAGTACGATGTCACTCTCCGTAATGGCGCCCACACCGCGATGAATGACCTCTACGCGAACTTCGTCGGTGGACACCTGCGCAAATGCATCCGCCAACGCTTCGGCGGGTCCGGCTTGGTCGGCCTTGATGATGAGGTTGAGTGAGCGAACCTCGCCCGCCTCGAGTTGTTTGGAAAGGTCTTCCAGCGAAATTCCACGTGAACTCCGTCGGTGCGCGGCTTCGCGATCCAACCGCTGTCGTTTTTGGGCGACCTCTCGTGCTTCGGTGGCGTTCTCGACCACGGAGAAACCGTCTCCGGCCTGTGGGACACCCTCGAATCCTAACACCTGAATCGGGATTGACGGCCCAGCGATTTTTACACGATGCCCGCGTTCATCAAACAGGGCTCGTGCCCGGCCAGCCAGGTTACCGCAGATGAAGTCGTCGCCGATCTTGATCGTTCCGCCTTGCACGAGGATCGTCGCGACCGGGCCCTTACCGGGATCCAGGCTACTCTCAATGACAGTGCCGACGGCCGGTTTGTTGGGATTGGCCTTCAGGTCCAGGATTTCCGCTTGCAATACAATTTTTTCAAGCAATTCTTCGACGCCCGTTCCGACCTTTGCGGATATTTCCGACGAGATGGTTTCGCCGCCGAACTCTTCGAGCAGCACCTCGTGTTGCAAGAGGTCTTGCTTGACCTTCGATATGTTTGCAGACGGTAGGTCGATCTTGTTGATGGCAACGATCATCGGCACGCCGGCGTTTTTGGCGTGGCTGATGGCCTCGACTGTTTGTGGCATCACCTGATCGTCCGCCGCGACAACCAATACGACGAGGTCCGTTACCTGAGCGCCTCGCGCTCGCATTGCCGTAAACGCTTGGTGACCCGGGGTATCAAGAAACGTGACGACCTTTCCGTTGGGTACTTCGACATGATAGGCGCCAATGTGCTGTGTGATGCCACCAGCTTCGCCGGCGATCACGTTCGTTTTCCGAATATGATCCAGTAGGGACGTCTTTCCGTGATCGACATGTCCCATGACGGTGACCACAGGTGGTCGCGTGAGGAGATCTTCCGGCTTGTCGGCGACTTGCTCTGCGGTTTCAGGAGTGTACTCCTCTTCCCGCTGTGCTTCAAACCCGAACTCGCTCGATATTAACTCGATCTGGTCGAAATCAAGACGCTGGTTTACCGTGACGATCATGCCCAGTTCTTTAAAGCAGAACCCTACGATTTCGGTGGAGCTGATTTTTAGCGTCTCAGCAAGTTCGGAAACCGTGATGAATTCATTCACACGCACGATTGTCTTCTCGCGTTCGCGCTCAGCGGCTTTTCGTTCCTCTTCTTTTTGACGGAATGTTGGTTCATCGTCTCGGCGGCGTGCGCCCTTCTTACCCGACGAACCTTTGATGGACGCCATTGTCCGGTTGATGTTCGCTTTGACGGCCGCGTGATCGACGGTAGTCCGCTTACCCTTCTTACGTTTCTTGCGTTCTCTGCGACGTTCTTCTGCCGCGTCCCCGGGTGCCGCGGACGCGACCGGTCGCGGGCCGGAGGGTGGTGTGGAGCTGGCAACCGGCCTGATGCCACGTGCCACCGGGGTGGGGCGTGGTATGCGAGACGGTCGTGGTCCCGCTTGTGGTGGTGCCTGAGCCGCGGCCGGTTCTTGTGTTGCCGCCGCCGCAATCTCTTCTGGCCGGGGTGGCTCTTGTCCTGGTACCGGTGTGACACCGACCCGTTCGGTCGACTCTGCGATCACGTCGCTTGTGGGCTCGTCTCCCAGAACCGGCTCTATGAACAACGCGGCCGCACGTTCTTCCATCGACTGTGGGGTGGCCGGCTCCATCGATTCAACTGCGATATCGGCTTGGGCTGCGGCGACGCGCTCTTCTTCTTCGCGCACCTTCGCATCTTCGTCAGCGCGTTCCTGGACCTCGGCCGCCGTCCTGCGCCGACGTATCGGTTTGACCTCAGGCTTCGGTTCGACCTTTTTGGTCTTTGTCGTCTTTTTTGTCGTTCGGCGACGTCGTTTCTTTGTTGCGGCCTCAGAACTCTTGCGTTTGTCACGTTCCCATCGGGCGCGCACCAACGCAAGCTGCGCCGGGTCAAGGGCAGACAAATGGCTCCGGACATGGATATCCATCTCCGTCAGCATTTTCAACAGTTGATCGGTGGCGATACCGAACTCTGCCGCAAGATCATGAATGCGGATCTTCGTCACTCCTACCTACCTCCTACGAACGTCGCCGTTCGCCCCTGCTTGAATACCGGCGGCCAGTTGTCGATCGCGTACTCCGATAACCTGCACTGAACCGCGCCCCACTGCGCGACCCATCTCCGCCGCCAAACCATTCGTCACAATTGGTACTGACAACGCCTCGGCGAGGCGTATCACTTTACTTTCCGTTCGACTGCTCCGGTCTTGTGCCACCACGACGAGAGCAAGCCCATCTCGTTTTAGCACCGACCGCACCTGTGCCCCACCCAACACCAACACTCCAGCACTTTGCCCAAAGCCGAGGAGCGTTTCAGCGGACTCCGTCTCAGCAATGGGAGTCTTGGACGTTTCAGCGGCCTCCGTGGTCAGAATCACGGGTTCTTCAGCTGCCTCATCGACCGGCTCCGTCCCGTCGTCCGTCTCCGTGTTCTCCTCTGTGATTTCACCGAGGAACTGGATCAGCTTATCTGCAATGTCCTCTGTCATACCTTCAAGTGATAAAATCTCTTCTCGTTCCAAGTCGAGAATATCACGCAGGGATTTGTAACCGGCGGCGCCCAACACGTCCACCGCCTCAGTCGGGAAGCCCTCTAGTTCTCCGAGTCCAACGTCAGTCATCAAATCGTCCGAACCGGATAACGGTCCGAACAGACCGGCATCCCCGCCCCGTTCAAGCCATTCTCGGCTCGAGTACAGGTCGATTTTCCAGCCGATCAATTCTGACGCCAGACGCACGTTTTGGCCGTTGCGCCCAATGGCCAACGACAGTTGATCCTCATCGACTACGGCTTGTACTGTTTTCGACTCGGGCTCCGAAAACACTCGAGACACCCGAGCAGGTGCGAGCGCGAGCCGCGAAAAGCGTTCAGGGTCGGCGGACCACGGAACGATATCAATCCGTTCGCCACCTAATTCATTCACAACCGCTTGAACACGACTGCCCTTCAATCCGACACACGCCCCAACCGGGTCAATTGAATCGTCTTTCGTGATCACAGCAATCTTTGTCCGGCTACCGACCTCTCGTGCGGCAGCTCGAATTTCCACGATGCCCTGTTGAATCTCAGGTACTTCGAGTACAAAAAGTGCTTGAACGAAGAGCGGGTCGGCGCGAGATAAGATGAGGCGAGGCCCGCGAGGCGTCTCTTCGATACGTTTGAGGACGGCTCGAATTGGGTCGCCTTGATGGAAATGTTCTCGACGATTCTGTTCCCGATACGGAATGATCGCCTCGGCTTCACGGAATTGGTTGATCAGCATGACGAGCTTGCCTCGCTCGATCTGCTGTACTTCGCCCAAAATCAGTTCGCCAACCCTGTCAGCAAACTCTTCGCGAATTCTCATGCGTTCGCCTTCACGCACACGTTGAATGATGCGCTGCTTTGCAGCCTGCACGGCCGTTCGGCCGAACGCCTCGAATGGAACTTCCTCTTCGAGCACATCACCGGCTTGGAACTCTGCGTCATCCCACCGCGCCTCTTCGAGACTCATCTGGCACGCCGTGTCTTCGACTTCTTCGACGATCGTCTTCAGAACCGTCACCTTGATCGTGCCCTTGAGTTCATCAACCTCGATTTCGGCGTTTACGGTCGGACCGTGACGTTTCACCAATGCCGCGTGAATACCATCGCGCAACAGGTCGTGAAGTTCGCCCCGATCGAGTTGTTTTGCGTTGGCCAGCTCACGAAGCGCCGCCAAAACATCTGCGGGAGTTGACATGCCCGTTCCTTACGTGGCTCGTGTTTTAATCCCAATCCACCGCGAGGGTGGCATATTTAACGTCCTCCAACGGAACGACCATCGTATCGGCTTGGCCTTTGACACCGAGCATGACCTTTGAATCGTCTTCCGTAACGTCTACAATCGTCGCGCGTATGCGGCCACCACGCACCAACTTCACATGCACGTCCTGGCCTCGAAACCGACGCCAGTGCTCGGGCCATCGGATCGGTCTTTCGATCCCCGGCGACGATACTTCGAGTATGTATGTGAGGCCGAGGAGCTGCGTTTCGTCGAGCCAACGTTCCAGGCCCCGACTCACGATAGCGCAGTCTTGCGAAGTCACACCGTGACCTGGCAGTGATCCGGGACGGTCGATTCGAATCTCTAGGACGGGCCTAGTTTTCGAACCGCGCCGCCGAACGTCGACCACTTCGAATCCCAACTCATCAACCCGCGTCCTGATCTCA
>JAZDDC010000361.1:0-6328 GCA_036679565.1 Gemmatimonadota bacterium | reverse complement strand
TTTCCGGCGTTGGGTTGCGTTGCTATCACGAGGTACTGGTAGGCCCACGTCAATTGTGTATGGGGACGGTACCACGTTGGTCCGGGTGGTCTGCCCAACTCCTGGTCCCGTGTGTCCCCAACCACTCCTACCACGGTATACGGTTCTCTTGGAAATAAAGCTCGATCAACGGAACCCACCGATCCATCGATTCCCCCGGTGTGGACGAGCTGTTTGCCTACGGGGTCTTGTCCGGGCCAGAACTGCCGCGCCATCGTCTCGTTCACCACAGCAACATGCACCGATTGAAGCCGGTCACCCGTATCAAAAACCCTACCGGCGAGTAATGGTATACCCATTGTTCGAAAGTAGTCATCTCGTACGATCACCGTTTCAACCGACCGACCGCCGTCACCTACCTCCGGTTCGCCTTCCTCGCTGAGTGTCATGCGAAAGCCATTGCCCGCCAACGGCGGGGAGTACGTGCTGGTTGCAGCCGTTATGCCGGGCATGGCGCGCACACGATCCAGCAGTTGACTATAGAATGCGTCGATCTGTTGTGGTGGGGTTTCCTCTGCCATCGTCGGTGATACCGATGCAATGACGATGCCTTCAGACTCGAACCCTCGATCGACACCGGTTAGGAGTGCATAGCTTCGCGCCAACAACGCTGCCCCCACCATCAGAACAACAGAAAGCGCAACCTGCCCTATCACGAGACCACGCTGCGTCCGTAAAGCATGGCGCCCCCCAGTGACCGAACGACCGCTGGCGCGGAGCCAGGTGATCGCATCGCGCGAGGCCAGTTGCATGGCGGGTAGTACGCCCAACAGCAAACCGCTGAGCATCGTCGCGACAACGCCGAAAGCCAAGGTACTCGGGTGAAGACGAATCTCGTCAATACGCGGAAGACCGGGCGGGACCAAACTGACGACGAGCCCAACCGCACCGACCGAAATTGCGATGCCGACTGCGCCGGCGACGACCGACATGACCAAATTTTCCGTAAACACCTGCATGGCGATGCGCGCTCGAGACGCGCCGAGCGCCAAACGCAACGCCATTTCACGCGATCGCCCCGCCGCACGACCGAGAGATAAACCGGCAATGTTGGCGCAAGCGACAAGGAGCACTAACGACACGGCACCGAACACGAACATCAATGTGGTGCGCACATCGCCAACCATCAAATCGAGCATGCCAACGAGTGCAACCGTATAGCCATCCCGATAGGATCCTTCGGTTTGGTCAATGCCGCGCACAATGTTGGCTAGCCGTGCCTGGGCGCCTTCGAGCGAGACATCATCATTCAGACGCGCAATGACGGAGAGGAAGGTGAGCGAACGTCTCCCGGTTGGGAAACCGAGTTCCTCGAGGAGTCGGTCCTCATGGAGGGGCATCCAATACTGCGTCTCACGATCCGGAAAGAGAAACCCCGCGGCGGCAACACCAACCACGGGCACGCTTTCTCCGTCCAACATCAGAGTCTGACCCAATACGCTGGGATCGCCACCGAATCGGTCCATCCAGATGGCGTGACCTAACACGATGGCCTCCGGGCCATGGAACGCAACTTCCTCTTCGGTGAAAGAACGTCCCAATGCCAGAGGAATCCCCAATACATCAAAGATGTTCCGGGTAACAAGCATGCCAGTCAGCGCTTCAGCACTCTCATCGCGTTGAAGTGTTACGCCGTTCTCCGAGTACGCCGCCAAACCATGCAACCCGCTATTCGGCGCGCTCTGCCAGTCGCGGAAGTCAGGCCACGACACGGCATCGGCGGTACCCACAGCGGTCACCCGATGGACATTTACCAGTTGCTCGGGCTGGTCGAACGGGAGTGGTCGCAACAACACACCGGAAACAACCGAAAAAACCGTCGTCGTTGCCCCAATCCCCAACCCTAAAGTCGCCACGGCGACGAATGTGAATAGCGGCGACCGATGCATTGCGCGAACCGCATGGCTCGCATCCAATCGGATATTGGAGAAAACCCCTCGAATCCAGTTGCGCCGAAGGTTTGCTCGACTGTTAACAGAGTGCATACCCACCCTCATTCTGATTGCCAAAAATGCGGCGTCTAAACTCACGGTAACGAAGAAGCGTACACGACCGATAACACCAGCGTACCGGACCTCGAGGAACTGCTCGCTCCAAAATGCTTGGAAATCTTTCGCGTGCCGCGCCCGAACTCCGCGTGGGAACATCCACATCAGAACACGCAGGTAGCGAATCAGCATGCCTCAACCTTGGTGTCCCAGGCGCAGACGCGCCGCCACGACATCGGCCTCAAGCCGCACGAGTTCTTCGGCAACAACCGCGCGACCCAACGATGTTGACGAAAAAAACCGCCAGCGCGAGCTAGCCTCCCCCGGGGCATCGGCAGGCGGTTGGGTTTCTGCGATCAACCCATTTCGTTCCAAACGCTGTAACGTTTCGTACAACGTGCCTGCCGCGAGCACAATCCGCCCCTGCGTACGCTCCTCCACGTCGCGCCGGATCCCGTAGCCGTGTACCGGCCCATGGGCCAGGGACAGGAGGATGTGAAAATGCGCCGGTTTGAGTGGCAGAAACTCTCGGGCAATCCGGTTCTTCGACATGCGGACTCATTCATTGTCGGTTTACGATTATCGCTTTCCGATAATAAAAAGTCAAGCGACCACTAACGCAGCGCGATGGCCAACACGACGGCCTTCGTCCGTCCTCACTCGAGTGGCTATCCGGCAGCACTTCCCGACCGTTACCACCACGACGGTGGCGCGATTCCTGCGCCCATTATCCTGACTTCACCAGTGTGCAGGATGACGACAGCTAGAACATCCGGCGGATATCCGCTCAGTTGGCACGACGTCGCAGAGATACGGGCCCTACGAACAAGTTCAGATGAATGGGAACAGCTCCTCAGCTGGCGCGCTGACATGCGGGTCAAAGGCTGGAAGTTGCTACGCGTCAATACCAGACGTGATCAGATGGTGGTGGTGTTTGGCCGAACACGGGCCAAGTGAACTTCCAATTGGCAATCTTCAGCAACCCCGCGCCAAGAAGTGCCCCTCTTACACCAAATGTGCCGTAGCCCCGCAAAGACACCAGAATTAGATCACGATGTGCAGAAATGTCCGAATCGCCGCAGTCGCATGCTTAGCCGCCTGTGGGTTCATAAACATGTGATCAGCCTCAGGGATGGCCGCGAACCATTTGGGTTGGGCCGCCGCGGCGTGTATGTACTCCCCTTCCGCAATATTCACGATCGTATCGCCGGCGCCATGCACCACGAGTAACGGTCGTTGCAAGGCCGCAATGCGCTCGGGCGTGCAATGTCGCTCGAGATCCTCGAAAAACGCACGAGAAATATCAAACGGTCTCCCGGCAATGGAGACGGTGGCGCGCCCCTCTTCAACGACACGTGCAACCTCAGTTTCGGTGAACAGGTGTCGCACGTGGCTCGGCCTAAACGGAGCTGACACAACGACTACGGCTTTCGCGGAAGTCACGTCTCCGGCGGCTAAGAGCGTCGCCGCACCGCCTAGGCTGTGCCCGGCCATCACGAGAGGCCCCAAGTCCCGGCGTCCGAGGTACTCAGCAGCGGCTTGCAAATCCTCGATATTTGTGGTGACGTTCGTCTCCCCAAAGTCGCCGTCGCTTTGGCCGAGTCCGGTAAAATCAAATCGCAACACGGCGAATCCACCGTCCTCGATACCCGTACTCATTTGCTGGGTCGTTTTCAGCGAACGGGAACAGGTAAAACAGTGGGCGAAAAGCACTACACCACGTATTTCACCATCCGGTATGTGCAAAGTGCCACTCAATTTTCCCGATGGGCCATCGATCTTTACAAGCTCATGCCGATGTTGGGTATTCATTATCGCCTCATCGCCTCTCACAGGCCTCATCCGGTTTCGCCGTCAGTGGAGTCCCGCCTCCACTCCCCAACACCGTTTGATGAACTCGGGGAACGTTGGCCAAGACACACGGCAGGAGAATTGTGTAACAAACATACCGTAGTAGAACCGTCACAGCGGTCGGTTCCCGAAAAAAGCACCGTTTGATGAGACGGAAAAACCCGGACCGTAAATTCATGCCACATGACGACTAAGCTTACCGCCCCGCTGCGCAACCGGGACATTGCCGGAGGTTTCTCGGCGTCGTGCCGGATCCATGGTTGGTGGACTTACGCAACAACAGCTTTGCGTCGTTGGTTCAACGCTTCTTTCGGTCACATGGCACCCCATGTGAACCGTCACCTGTTTCCCGACTCTCTTTTCGCAACACCCTTGTGCTCACCCCCAAAGAGGTGAAAGAATTAAGGACCTGTCTCAACTATGGAACCGCCATGCGTCGCAACCTACTTTTCGCCTCAACTACTTTCATTCTCGCGCTGGGCGTCTACGCGTGCCAGGTCGAGAGCCCAACCGCAATAAACCTGGACGATCCGTCGTTCGGCGGGGGCCGCTACGGAAAAATGAAGATGTGCCATCGCGACCAGCACGGAGGACACGGTGACCACGGCAATTATAATGACCACGGCAAGGACGACGAGCACGGTAAGTACGATGAACACGGTAAGGACGGCGAGTATGGAGAACACGGAGGATATGACGGTTACCGCGCCATCCAGATAAACGCAAAGGACCAGGACTCCCACCGGTCTCACGGTGACGGCAAAGTAGGTGACTGGGTACCTGGCAAACGGCGACATCGGTTTGATCGCCACTGCAAACCCAAAGAGGACAACAACGGTCACGATGGCGTGCTCACCGTAGTGAAGGTCGCAGACGCGGCCGGCACGTTCGCATTCGAGGGCAGCCCGCACTTGGGGCCATTTACGTTGGAAACCGGCGATTCGGCGATTTCGGAGATGACATTCGAAGAGTTAGAAACCGACGACTACTACACGATCGTCGAATTCGATAACCCGGACTTCGTGTTTGTTGGCGCCAGTTGCACCCTGGAGAACGGCGAAGCCACCGGCACGCCCGATAGTGTTGGTGTCACAGGGATCGAAGTCGAGCACGGCAAGACGACGACCTGTACGTTCGAGAACGTTCAGATCCAGACCGCGGTCGGGGCACTCAACATCGTCAAAACGTCCAACGCCGCTGGCACATTCAATTTCGAGGGGACACCGACGATCGGCTCGTTTAGTCTCACCACGATCGATTCCATGCCGGCTGCACAGCTCTTCGAAGCCTTGGACGCTCAGGTGATGTACTCTGTATCGGAAATCGTCGATCCTGGATTTACCTTGGCCAGCGCCAGTTGTGTTTTAGAAGATGGCACCGTCACCGGAACGGCGGACAGCACCGGCGTAACTGACGTAGCCATCCAGGATGGCAAAACCACCACATGCTCGTTCGTAAACGATGAGGTAGTTGTCCAACCACAAGTTGGATCCCTTAACGTCATCAAGACGTCTGACAGCGCGGCAGCGTTTACGTTTATCGGCAGCCCGACTATCGGCGCATTTACGCTGAACACCGGTGACTCAGCCACATCGTCGCAGCTCTTTACAAACTTGGACGCTCAGATCACGTACGTGGTCGCAGAAGCACCCGATTCAGCTTTCATTTTAGCCAGTGCGACATGCACGTTAGCTGACGGTACGCCAACCGGAACGCTCGACACACTGGCCATAAACAGCATCGTAATCCAACCGGGGCAGACCACGACATGTACGTTCAACAACGCGGTCGTGCAACCGGTCACCGGTTCGTTGCGGATCGTCAAAACATCCGATTCCGTCGGCACGTTCGTGTTTCAGGGAAGCGCACCAATCGGCACATTTGCACTGGCCACCGATGATCCGGCGTTCGCAGAACGGACGTTCCCGGGTTTATTAGCCCAGGCAACCTATTCAATTTCGGAAACGTTGGCGCCGAACTTTGATCTGACAAGCGTGGCTTGCACCTTGGAGGACGGCACGGCGACGGGGGTGGTCGATACCTTGGGGGTGAGCGGTGTGCAGGTACAAGCAGGAATGACAACGACCTGCACATTCGTGAACACGTTCATCCAACCGGTTGTGACGCAACTACGAGTCATAAAACAAACAGACGCTCCCGGGACGTTCGTTTTCGATGGAACGCCATCAATCGGACAATTCACTCTCAATACTGCCGACAGCATCACGTCCGAAGCCACGTTTGACATCGCGGACGTTACGGTGACCTACACAATTTCCGAAACCCTTAATCCGGCATTCGACTTCAACAGCGCCATCTGTACGTTGGAAACCGGCGAGCCGACGGGTACCACCGCGGGCACCGGAGTAATGGGGGTCCAAGTGGTGCTCGGACAAACCACCACCTGTGTGTTCATGAATACAAGTCGGCCCGTTGGGCCACCGAGTGGC